>CAJLWM010000039.1 GCA_905210415.1 uncultured Prevotellaceae bacterium | reverse complement strand
GCCGCCAGCCATTGCTTCGACAGCGCATCGGCATCGGCGTAGCGCAACGCAGTCCACGATGTGTAGGGTTGCACAAACTCATACTGATCGACCGACTGCTGCATCTCGGCACAATCAGTAGCACCAAACAATAGCATCGGCCGTATCTCATCCACATCCAAGCGCACATATCCGTCGGCAGTGCGGCGAAACAGCAATATGGCATCAGATGTACCCACCACCACATATCTGCCACAACCGTGCGCCGACACCACAGCCGAACAATGCTCCGCCATGACGTGTCGCTCGTCACTCACCGCGCCACCGTCGAAGCCGCGCCAATATAGCGCATTATTCAGGACAGTCATCAGCCGCTTGCCGTAGTCGCTCTCGTCGGCAAGCAGCACACGCTCGCCACTCCGAAGGCTACCAATCGGCAGGCTGCTGCCCACCGCCTCCAGCGCGTCCTCTCGTTCTCTCAGATTTTTTGCCACCGCCGCCTCACCAGTCAGCGCTTTCTCGCCATTTACACGGCACACCGCTCCTCGCGGCACTATCTCAATGCTGTTTTTCATAGTACAATATATTTTTTTGCAAAGTTGGCACTCCCATCAGCGCTCGGCTTCACCAAAGAAACCCAACCCCCTCACGAATATGCACAAAAAAATTACGCCTCGCTGCGTGCCGCAATTGGCTTCAGCAAGGCGTAAATCCGCTATTTTGAGATAAATATTATTTCGCGAGAGTGCGGCGAAGGTAATCGGTGCAATCCTCAAAAGTCTTAAACACGCAATCTTCCGACACCAATTCTGGTATGCAATCCATAGAGGTGAGCATATAATAAGGTTGTGGCTGAATGATAGTCATAAGCACTTGCACGCCACGCGCCTTGAGTTCGCTGATAGCAGCCTCCATAGCATAAAGGCCCGATTGGTCCATAAACGACACGTTCTTCATGCGGATAATCACAATCTTGGCATCGGTAGGGATGTCTTGCATCACTTCCTTGAATCGTGTGATCGAACCGAAGAAAATTGGGCCGTTAAGGCGTTGCACATACACGGTGTGCTTTGCTTCCTCTGGCATACCTTTTTCGTCTGGCCAAGGATTTTCCTTGTCAAATCCATTTATTTCGTGGCTGTCGTATTGCTTTTCCACAAGGTCGCTGGCACGCTTCATGAAGAGCACGCAAGCTATCACCATACCTATACCCACTGCGGTGAGAAGGTCAACAAACACGGTCATCAGGAACACCACGATAAGCACAAACGCATCGTCGCGTGGAATCTTGCGTAGGTCGCGGAAACCACGGAAGTCGATAATACCCCAACCCACTGTGATAAGGATACCTGCGAGCACCGATAGTGGCACAAACTTCACAAGGCTACCCAAACCAAGCAGTATGGCAAGAAGGAGCATTGAGTGTATCATACCGCTGATTTTTGTGCGACCTCCCGAACGAACATTCACCACAGTACGCATTGTGGCGCCGGCACCCGAGATACCGCAGAACATACCAGCAACGGCATTACCGATACCCTGTCCGATAAGTTCTTGGTTGCTATTGTGCTTTGTCTTGGTGATATTGTCAGCCACCACCGAGGTGAGCAATGTGTCGATTGATCCAAGTCCAGCAAGTGTAAGGCCCGGTATCACAGCATGCTTGAGAGCAAGCATCCAGTCGATTCCCGAAAGGTCTACGTTACCGTTGGCAAAGAATGGCATTGGCAATCCTGAAGGGATATTACCAATGATATACTTATCGTCAAGGCCCAATGGCAATGCCACAAGGGTCATAGCCACAAGGGCTACAAGTGTCACAGGCACGCTCTTGCTCTTTATCACCATTGGCAAAAGGCAGATGATGGCGATTGTACCCAAGCCCAAAAGCAATGCTTGGAGCGAGAAGCCGCCGGCAATTATTTCAGGGAACTTCACTATCATATCCACCACGAGCACTGGCGATTTCAAGCCCATCAGCGGATACACCTGCTGAAGGATGATAATCACACCAATACCGCTCATAAAGCCCGACAACACTGGATAAGGAATATATCTCACCAGCTTGCCTATCTTGATTATACCGAATATCACTTGAAACAATCCGCAGAACATTCCTGAGAGCGACATTGTGATAAGCACTGTTGAGAGGTTGCCGCTCGACGATGCCCACACGCCGCTTATTAGGCCGGCGGTAATCACTGTCATTGGTCCGGTTGGACCACTAATCTGCGATGGTGTGCCACCAAACAATGCCGCGAAAAATCCGAGCAAAGTGGCTCCCACAAGACCCGCCAATGCACCCATGCTGGCTGCCGATGGGTCGTTGACGCCTCCAAAGGCTTGAATACCAAAAGCCAAGGCAAGTGGCAACGCCACGATACCAGCGGTGATACCACCAGTAATATCGCCCTTGATATTCTTAGTAGAAATAAAACTCATTGAAATACTAAATTGTTGATTTTGAATATTTTTTACCTAAAACAATGGTGCAAAGTTACTAAAAACATTCCACTCCGCCAAACATGTCGACTATTCGCCATCTCGCCGAGGAGACATTAGGATTTATTGCTCTGCCCAAAGGGCCCGTTCTTCGCTATCTTTGCGCACATTTATGGTTAATTGAAAAAACACGCCACAATACTATGAATAACACTCCGGATACCGACATACAAGCCATCATAGCCGAGAACGAGCGAAGAAACGCAGCGCTCGTCAAGCCTTACGACCCTATCACAGGCGTGGGATGCTACGGCACCCGCACCGAGGTGGTACGCAATGGCAAGCGCATCGCCATCCCCGATGCCATGGCACGCCTGGTGACGCCATCAATGAGCGACGATGAGTTCTCTCGCCTACGTTTCTACCACGATTTTGAGTATTGGTGCGCCACCTGCGTCACCATAAAGGACAAAATCACTTGCCGCCCTCACCGATTCTCGCTCAATGCGCCCCAACGACGTATGCTCGCAGCGCTCGAGGATATGCGCCTTGCCCGCCGTCCCATCCGCCTGATATTGCTGAAGGCGCGTCAATGGGGTGGCAGCACGCTCTCGCAGGTGTATATGGCGTGGATGCAGATTGTGCATCACACGCATTGGAACAGCATAGTATGCGGACACTTGCGCGACACCGCTTCCACAATTAAGGGCATTTACAGCCAAATCCTTGCCGACTACCCTATGCACCTGCAAGACACCGATGCCACTATGCGCTTTCGCCCCTACGAGAAAAGCCGAAACGTCAGCGAAATCGTTGGTCGAAACTGCTGCGTGGCTGCCACCACGGCAATGAGTCCCGAATCGGTGCGCGGCATGGACATCGCTATGGCCCACCTCACCGAGGTGGCGTTTTGGCCATCGAGCGCGCGACGCAGCCCCGAGAGCATCATCCGCTCGGTATGCGGTTCGATGATGCTCGAGCCAGACACCGTGCTGATTATGGAATCTACGGCTAACGGCATGGGCAACTATTTCCACAGCGAATGGCTTAGGGCAAAGACGGGTTTCAGCGACAAGGCTGCGCTGTTCGTGCCTTGGTATGAAATCGAGATTTACCGCAAACCGGTGGCCGATGCCGCTGCGCTGTGGCATAGCCTCGATGATTATGAGCGCACGCTATGGCAACAGGGATGCACACTCGAAATGATTGCCTGGTATCACAGCAAGCGCAAGGAATACAACAGCCACAGCCAGATGCAGGCCGAATATCCCACCAACGACATCGAGGCGTTTGCCAACAGCGGTATGCCGGTGTTCAACGCGGTGCACCTTCACCGCTTGCGCCGCCACTGCACGTTGCCGTTCACACCATGTTCGTTCTCGGCACCGCCTTCGGGCCCTTCGGCGCTTTGCAACCCCCTACTGCTCGCCGAGGAGAATGGCGAAATCAGGCTATGGCGAAAACCTGTGGCTGACGCCGCGCGAAACCGCTATGTGGTGGCTGTAGACGTGGGCGGACTCAGCGACAAGGCCGATTTCTCGGTGATCACCGTTATCGATCGCCTTGCCGATAAGCGGCACATGGAGATTGTGGCCGAATGGCGCGGACATATCTATCACGACCGCTTGGCGTGGCTTGCCGCCCAACTGGCGCAGCACTACCACAACGCGCTACTGGTGATTGAGAGCAACACGCTGGAGATGGAATATAGCGAGGGCGACGGCACAACCTACGTGCTCAACACCATACGTCACCACTATCGAAACATCTATCGACGCAAGGGCGACCATCTGGGCTTCCACACCAACCGCCAGACCAAAACCGAGGCGATATTTCACCTTATCGGACTTGTGCGCGACGGTGCCTACATTGAGCACTCCGATGGTGCGATTGATGAATTATCATGGTATGAACACAAGCCACGAGGCGGATTTGGCGCCATCGACGGCCGACACGACGACATGGTGATGACTCGCGCTATAGGCTTGCTCATCGCGTCGCGACTCAACAGGCACACTGCCCCAGCCCCAACCTTCGCCGACATCATTTAATCCAATTCGGGCAGTAGGGCTTGAATGGATTTCGGAATTTTAGAAGTGCAGATTTTATGACATCTAATACAATAACGTCGGAGACGTTGCCTTATGTTTAGCATCAAACTTATGTAGCGAAGCGGAATTGTTTGATGTGCAGCATATCCCCCACCACCCAGCCTCGGAGAGGCTGATAAGCGCCATACGCATGATGCCACCCGCCAGAGCGGTGATGCCGACAATTGATAACGCCAGCTGGTAGGGACGTGGCACGCCACGTCCGCATAATACATTGATAATTAAGACTTTTTCGCCATTCGGGTGCGGACGTGGCAATACCACGTCCCTACCGGTTAGTGTTATCCACCCACGATAAAATATCCGCTCATTCTGCACGATAGCAAGCTCGCCGGCGGTGCCACGCCCGCATAAAACACTGTCACACAATGCAATAATCGTCATTCGGGTGCGGACCCGACACACCATGCCACACAAAAAAACACAAACAAGGAGCCGGTCTCAATTGCGAGAGCCCGACTCCTTGTTGTTAGTACTTTGTTATTATAAAGCAGGAATTACTTCTTTGCTTCTTCCAAAGATACCTTGCGGAATTCTTTCATTGCCTTTTCGATAGCAAGAGAAGCCTTGCGAGCACGTGTACCTGCTGCCTTATTTCCGTTTTCTACTTGTGCAGTTGCATCTTTCAAGAATGCTGCGTATTCAGCAGCGATTTTTTCAACTAATTCTTTCATCGTTGTCTTTAAATTATAGGGTTAATCAATATTTGGTGTAAAGATAATCAAAAATTCAGTAAATCCACAATTCTCACATCTTTTTTCACACATTATACGCAATTTTGTTGTTGTTTCCCCTTAAACCCGTTTCTTTCATTAGGTTCAGAACGACCGATTTGGGATATTTTCACCCTGCAGAGGCTTATGGAGCATAAAAAAAGCTCCGTCTCGCCATGCGAAACGGAGCCATATCACATCATGCTATCAATGATTCTTCTTTACTTAACCACCTTAGTGACGCCTGCTTGCGAACGGATGATAAGCACGCCCTTAGCATCCACGTCGTTAACGTCGAATGCTTCGGCTTTTGCCTTATACAATTCACGGCCTTGAACGTCATAAACGGTCACCATGCCCACGTGTTGCACATCGTCAGCCACAATGCTGCTGATGCCCGATGGGTCGATAGTCTTGAAGCGCTTTGAGTAGAGCACCTTTGTTGATGAATTCTTGTCTGATGGCATGCCAAACATCTTCAACACATATTCAGTATTTGGTTCAAGCTTAGAATCACCTGTGTGCATAGTCTCAAACGACTTGCCTGCATCCACCATGATATCCTTTTCCGACAAAATGGCCTTTGGAGTGCGCTCGTCAGAAGCGTAAACAATCGCCTTCACCTTGCCGCCAAATGCACCTTGTGTACACTTCAATACGAAGTCAACATACACATTGTTTGGATTCATGTTGTCGTTTTCACCCAAAACACATTTTTCTACTTCGAAGGCAAATGCATCAGTTGGAGCAGCCTTTGCTGTGAACTTTCTTGAGCCGACTGCCCTATTCTTTGCATTGAGCAATTTCACCTCATATTCAGTGCCTTCCTCAAGGTCCAAATTGCCGGTTGAGAACTTCAAAGTGACAGTTTCACCCATAGGAACACTCACGCGGATTGGATCGCTCTCATATACATTGTCGGCAAGACCGAAAATGTTGTCACCAGCAGATATCGTCAATGTCACATCGTCGAGGTATTCAGCATTCAAACCTGTAACATCAACACTCACTACTGCTGGCATACCTACATACAAGTTGCTTGACAATGTGATGTCATTGAGCTTCAACGAAGCACTCGATGAAGATTCGTTCTTAAACGTAAATCCATTGGCTGTTTTCACCATTGTCACCACGTTGTTTGTGCCGGCTGGCAAAAGGAAGTCCTCATACTTATCAGAGCCTTCCACAATAGTCATTGGCTTGATAGTGTATGTGCCATTGCTCAACGAATTGCGATACTTAGCCGAGAGATACATATATCCGCTTGCCGAATAAATATATTTCGTGCCAAACTTGCTGTAAGAATAATTGTCCTTATTATCTGTTTCGCCACGTGGATTGTAGTATTTTGTCTCACCAGTAGCAGTGTTTGTGATAGCCAATATGATAGCCACTTGTGCATCATAGTGTGTGCAGCTGGTGAAGTGACGTGTGCCCTCGCCAAATCTAAATTGCACCGAGCCAGAGTTGGCAGCTGACACAGAATAAGTTGCGCAATTAAAGTCACCATAATCCGACATCAATCTGCCATATACATCCTTCGTGCCAGCTTGCTTGCGAATGCCATACACGATGCCTTGTTGTGAATTGAAACCGTCGTTTGTGCTGCTACCGCCAATACCTTGCGAAGTAGGATTGAGCGCTGTGAGCAAGAAGTAGTTATCGCTCATGCCGCCCCAACCCCAGTTGAAGTGGAAATAACCATCTTGGCTATAGCCGTCGCACACAAAACAGTGACCACCGCCGCTACTCTGACCGCCGAAGATAACCGGCATTGAATTGCTCAAGTCGTTATAGATGATGTTTTCCCATTCTGAGCCACTCACCACCGAACGGCGCAAATAGCGAATGCTACGGTCGTAATCGAAGTATTGAATCAATGCCTCTGATACCAGTGAAGTCTGTGTACCGCTCGATGAATCGTAGTCCATATCGATGCTTATACCACATGCACTCATCAGTGTAGCCACCGCACTCTTTTGTGCCGATGTCACAGTGCCCTTATATGTGTCATGCATATTTGCCCAGTCGAATGTGACATTTTCGAAATCACATCTCAATGAGAAATTATTTGTACCTGATGTGTAGCTGTGGCTTCCAACACCATTTACTGGCCATTTGTGCACGTTCATCACCTGAGCCATCGCTGTAGCCACACATCCAGTGGCTGAACGAGAACCGTTTGACAATGTAGGACAAAGATCGTTGTATGGCGAGTCTTGGTTCCACTTAGTAGACATTATCACAGGCACTGGCTTGCGATTGGCCGATGCTTTTTCCACAGCAGCTTCCACAGCACCACCATCCTGGTTGTTATCTATAGCGTAAGTGATTTCATTCGACAAGTTCTCGAGCCAGTAACGCATATTGTCGTTCACAGCATTGATGTCGAAGTTGTCGCTTGTGCCATAACCAAGCACTCTTGGCACACAGTCGTCAGCCGAGGTAATAACAAAACCATTACCCGACTTGCTATTAAACACATAGTAGAGATTGTCGCCGTTAGCATTAGTAGCGGTGTACGACAAAACCAAATCGTTTGCCGAGCGCACCGATTTCAATCTGCTACCCTTGCGGCAAAATGTGCTTGCCGACTTTAAGGCTGAAGCCTCATCAATTTGTTTTGCACCCATTGGCAATCCCATTCCCAATGCGAGCAACACTAAAAAGAGTTTTTTCATATATATAAATTGAGTTATGTTATTCGTAAAAATATCTCTTATTCTCGCTCATGCTGTGGACGTTGCGCCACAAAGCATTACGTTTTGCAAATATACAAGGATTTTTTCTACGTTTCAATGCACAAGACGAAAAATTACGATTTTTTTTCATATCGGCAAAGAAATAGCACAATAGCACGCAAGTGATTTTAAATTAACGCAGATTCCGATTTTTGGTTCGCACAGATGGTGATTTTTAGTTCACGCAGATCCCGCAGATTTGGCAGGATTTATTTGATTTCCAGCGCCAGTGGACAACACCCGCTGGTAGGGATGCGGCATGCCGCGTCCGCATCCGAATGGCACTTACCGTATTGATTCCAACGCATTATGCGGACGTGGCATGCCACGTCCCTACCCCCAATGCATCACCAAACGCGAATGATACCCATCCACAAAATCAAAAAAAATCTGATTAATCTGCGGGTATCTGCGTGAACCCAAACCCATCTGCGTGAAATCAAAAACCACCATCCGTGAGGAACAAAATCACCCCGCGCTTAGGGGCATATATAACGAAATCAGGGCAAATGCCACACGGCATCTGCCCCGAAAACTCAAGCTGTATTTAATTATAAATTACTTACGAGTCAATACGATATCTTCCATACCGAACCAGTACTTTTGAAGGTTTATACCAGCCTTATTATAAATAACTCCAATAAACGCGCCTTGATCGAATGTAATTTTCTTCAAATCTTGGCTCCAATTACCATCTACTTCTATGCCTTCTTCTTTAAACTCACCAGCGTTGAAGTAGTGCAAACGAACGTCGCAAAGGAATCCAAAACCGAAGTTCAAATCTTCAGCAACCAAACATCCAGCAGGAATTGCCACATGACCTACTTTAGTTACTTCATCGAAGTAATAATTCAATGTACATTGAGCATAATCAACACCATTAAGACCAACAATGTAAAGTTCCTTACCGTAGTTTGGATCATCTTCTTCTGGCGTTACAATTTTAACCTTCCAGGTAATAGGATTTTCTTTACCAAACATAGTCTGATAAACTGTCATTTCCCATGCACCTGTAAGTTTATCGTAAACATCAGCATCGTTGTCCTTAATCCTAACAATGCAAGAGCTCTTTTCACCGATAGTTGCACCCTTTGCATCAGTGATAGTAACCTTAAACAAACGAGGGTCATTGAGTACGTCGTCGTCAATAGTTGCGAAGTCAACCCATGCAGATTGGTCTTCCTTATCGATATTGACATTATAAGAAGTTACGTGGTAGTTTACACCCTCTTTTGCTTCTTCAGTCTCTTCAACACCACTTACTGGCTCTACAGCCACTGTGATAGTCACACGACCATTTTGCTCGCCAGTGCAAACAACAGGAACTTTAAACGCGCCTCTATTTTCCTTTACAGACACTTCAGCAGCGCTAAATTCCACAACAATATTTGCCGAGGTATTGGCATCTTGCTTCCACTCATCCTCGTTGTTGTTACAAGAAGCTGAGCCTACCGCCAATGCCATGCAAAGCATATATGCTAATTTATTTAATTTCATATCGCTATTATATTAAAAGATTAATTAATAACCTGGGTTTTGTTGACCCTTCAATTGAGGGTTATTGGTAAGCTCGTCTGATGGGATAGGCCATACATAACGATAATCATCCTTTGAATAACTTACCTTACCAAGCTTAACAACTACATTATTCAACTTGCTATTGATGTTGTAGTTGATATCACGATCGAAGCCATCACCCCAACGACGCAAGTCGCTCAAGCGGAAACCTTCACCGATAAATTCGATACCACGCTCATGCTTAACAGCAGCCAAAAGCTTATCTGCATCATAAGTACCATCTACATAGTCCTCATAACGATTTCTCTTGAAGTCATTGATATACTTGTTAGCGCCAGTCATGTTTACCTTAATACCAGCTTCAGCTGCGATAAGATACATTTCGCTCAAGCGGAACAACTTTGGAGCAATTCTAAAGTTAGGATTAGCATCGGTCATCAAATCAGGGTTACCCAAATACTTTGTCAAAACGAAGCATTGATATTTCGAACCTTCGATAGTCAAGTTTGTTGGTTGGAAGAAGAGATCGAAACGAACGTCTTTACGGCCATTGTAGTCTAAAATCACCTTAGCTGATGGAATGTAGTCAGCCTTCTTCAAGTCAGTGCTAAGGAAATAGGCACCAGTTGATCCAGGAAGTTCTGTCTTAGAACAAGCAGCTTGCATGATGATTTCCTTGCTCTTGTCATTTTCCCACATTGTTGCGTAGTTGTCTACTGTAGAAAGAGTATACAGGCCAGATTCAATCACATCGGTTGCCTTGTTGTAAGCAGTTTGCATGTCGCCCTTAAGCAAAGCCACACGTGCTTGCAAAGCCTCTACAGCCATTGACGAGAGATAGTTTGCCATTGGCTTAAGGTTATTTTCCAAACCAGCGTTTTCATACTCTGTAAGAGCAGCGAAAGCCTCATTAAGGTCTGTTTCAATCAAAGTGTAGGTTTCGTCTTGTGTGCTACGACCAGGATATTTGCTGGTGTCACCAGTTGGGTTGTAAACAGTCACCAAAGGAAGACCCTTAGCTGCAGTAGAACCACCTACCTTAGTGTAGTCTTCACAGAACTTATCGAGAAGCATCCAGTAGCAATAAGCACGATAGAACTTAGCTTCACCGATAAATCTCTTCATTTCAGTCAAATCTTCGCCAGCGAATTTACCACCGTCAACAGCAGCTTGTGCTCTTTCAATGAAGAAGTTAGCGCCATTGATGCGAGAGTACATACCAGCCCAATAGCTTGTGATATCGCCATCAGATGAGTTGAAAATCGCATTTGAAATCTGACCAACACGGTTACCATTGCAGATAAGACCGATAAATTGGTCGGCTTGAATATCAGGAATTGCATGATATGATCCGGCACCCATACCCTTAAGGCCCACATAGAAGTTATTGCGGAAACGTGCATAATCGTTCATCGATGTGAGAGCAGTTTCATCATCAAGCGTACCCCATGGTGTCTTGTTCATGTCACACGAGGTGAGCATGGCACATACCATAAAAAATGCTAAAAATATTTTTTTCATAATTGTTTTTCCTCCCAAAAATTAGAATGTTACTTCAACACCAAATACGAATTGCTTAGTGTTAGGATAATTAAATCTAACCAAGTTGATGTCTGGTTCTGGGTCATAGCCAGAGAACTTAGTGCAAGTCCATAGATTACGTCCTACGAAGAACACATTCACGCGATCGATAGAAGCCTTCTTGGTGAGAGATGTTGGCAATGCATATTGCACTGTCAATTTCTTCAAGCGAAGGAATGATGCGTTTTCAAGCAAGTGAGTATCAAATTGGATTGCTTCACCATAAGCAGGAACGTCTGTTACCTGACCTGGAGTAGTCCAAACATTAAGCATCTTCACTGTTTGGTTAATCTGAGTACCTTGTGCTGTGTTTTCAAGGAAGTAATTGTCGTTGTTATAAAGATACTTACCAAGTGCCCATGTGAAGTCAGCACCGATAGTGATACCCTTCCAACCACCTTCTGTTCCGAAACCACCAGTCCAAGGTGCATAACAGCTCTTACCTACGAGCACGGCGTCGCGCTCTTCGTTGAAGGTCTTAGTCAAGTTGCCTTCCTTAGTATACCACATTTGCTTACCATCGCGTGGGTCAACACCTGCATAACGCACTTGCCAGAATTCACCTGATGAGTGTCCTACCTTGTAGCACAAGCCATAGTTAGGCAATGGATATTCGTCACGACCATTGAACAATTTCTTGATGCGGTCGAAGTTGTAGTTGAAGTTTGCCTTGAAGTTCCAATAGTAGTCGCGTTCTTGGAAGATATCAAACTTAAGATCCACGTCAACACCAGTGTTAGCCATTGTACCAATGTTACCGTAACCGCCAGAGAAACCAGTTGTGTAAGAATAAGGGATTTCCAAAAGCATGTTCACTGTGCGCTTGTCGTAGAAGTCTACGTCAACGTTCAAACGATTAAATACGCGAGCAGAAACACCGAGGTCAAATGACTTAACAGTTTCCCAAGTCAAGTCGTGGTTAGCTTGTTGAGCAACACCAATTGATGGTTTGCCATTGTAGTTGCTACCCGAACCAAGAAGGCCAAAGTACATATAACTATCAATTGATGAGTTACCAGTGGTACCGTAGCTTGCCTTAAGCGACAATTGATCGAGCCAGTCGAGACCTTCCATGAAAGCTTCCTTTCTGATGTCCCACATTGCGCCCAATGACCAGAATGTAGCCCAACGACCGTCAGGAGCAAACTTAGAGCTTGCGTCGCGACGTACGGTGCCATCCAAGTAATACTTGTTGTTCCAACTGTAGTTCATATTCAAGAAATACGAGTTGAATGCTGTTTCAGTACGGCTATCAGATACGTTGTCCATACCTACTGTTGTACCTTGATCCAAACGCATTTGGCGAATGTCGGTGTGACCAGTTGTAGAAATACCGAAAGCAGTGCTACGAGTCATAATAGATTCTTGACCAAGAAGGAATGTGAAGTTGTGTTCCTTGTTGATGTCGAATTTATATTCAGCAGTGTTGGTGTAAGTCCAAGCATAATATCTTTGGAAGCTCTTACCAGCTTGACCACTTGAGCCCTGAATGAAACCACCCATTGGAGATGTGTAATCTTCAGTTGGATAATATTCTTGGTTAGTTGTGTAGTCGAATGCATCCAAAGCCTGTTGAGCACGGATAGTAAGGCCCTTGATAGGAGTTACTTGCTCAAAGAGGTTGATGTTTGCAGTCACGTCGCGGCGAAGAACCGAACGCTTGTTGTTGTAGAAATCAACAGTACCCATATTGGTATACTTCAAGTGCTTAGCTTTGTCGCCCCACTTGAGGTTACCGTTTTCATCGATAGAATAGTAGTATGGGCTATCGAATGGGAATGCCTTACGAACAAAGAACGCAGGGTTAGCACCATAAAGATTAGATCTGCTTTCGATTTCATTGTTCATCTGATACTTGCTATAACCGAAGTTTGAGCTGATACCCATCTTCAACCAAGGACGCACCTTAACGTCGAAGTTGAAACGAACTGCTTCACGGCGAAGACCAGATTGAGCAATGATACCTTCTTGACTGTGGTGGTTAACAGAAATATAGTATGTTGTATTGGCTGTACCACCACGTACAGAACCATCGAGTGTATATGTTGGAGCATGGCCGTCAAACACTTCGTCGCGCCAGTTGGTGCTGATACCATATTTATCAACGATAGTGCGGATTTCGTCGCTTACAGGTACACCAATCAAATCGCGGAACTTCACATATTGTTGTGAGTTCATCATTGTTTGTTGGTCGTCTACCATTTGAGAGAAACCGTATTGTGCGCGGATTGACACCTTTGCAGTTTCACCTTGGCGACCCTTCTTAGTTGTGATCACGATTACACCGTTTGCAGCACGCGAACCATAGATAGATGTTGAAGCAGCATCCTTCAATACAGAGATGTTTTCAATATCCGATGGGTTCAACGAGTTGAACACTGCAGATGAGATTGGAGCTCCGTCAAGAATGTAAAGAGGCGCAACGCCTGATTCAAGAGAGTTGACACCACGAAGACGGATTGTAGCCGACTTGCTTGGGTCACCCGAACCAGAGAGAACAGAAAGACCAGACACTTGACCTTGGAGGGCGTCGGTGAAGTTTGCAGTGGTGACTTTGCTAAATTGCTTTTCACCTACAACTTTCACGGCACCTACTACCGATCCAAGTTTCTTTCCCGAACCATAACCTGTAACAACAACAGCGTCGAGAAGGTTTTCGTCAGACACAAGTTTAATAACAAGGTCTTGACCTGCGTTGACAGTTTGTGACTCATAGCCTACAAACGACACCTTTAGTTGTTTTACATAGTCAGGCACTGTGAAGGCAAACTTACCATCGATATCAGTTGCTGAACCGGTTGTAGAACCAATAGGCACAACTGACGCACCGATAAGTGGCTCGCCGTTCTCCGAATCTACTACTTGACCGCTAACAGTCTTTGCGCTTGCAAGGGCTGGCATCAAGGCGACACAAGCAGTAATCATAATTAATAACAGCTTTTTCATACCTTTTGTTTAATTTGACATTTGTTTATAATAATTATCTCTAAAAATCTCTCTGATATTGTTTTTTCTACAAACATTATTCTACATACGGAGAATAGTATCTGTTGCAAATTTAAATAAAATATAACGAAATTACACGCATAAAAAAGTATGTTTAACAAACTCTCGCCACTTTGTTCTTTTTGTTCATTTCGCACCTATACCCTTTCCACACATGCACACAAACCACAATTTATGTATTTCCCCAATTTTACAATCACTTTCGCATCTGGCCCACAAAACGCCTCACAAACACTCATTATTGTTATTTACAGCATTTTACACCACCTTATTTTAAAATAAATAAACATCGCACCTACACTATACGAAATATTTTTACAATACTTAACAATAGAACTTTTTTTCGCCACCCATTTGTTAAAACATAAGAATGTTTAACATTCCATATTTAACATTTTACGTCAATCCACAATTACCACGAAATGACAAAATAATACATTAAACTTACATAATGATAGTTTTAAGCACCTATAAGCACGAATTTATCACTATTATCCCAATAAAACAATCTTTACCGAACAAAAAAGACCCTAACGCCATTTTTACACTCTCATTAAGAATTCGAGCCATCAAACGATAATATTAAAAAAAGAATTTTCATCTATATAACGTGCAAAACATAGAAATTTATTACCTTTGTAGGGCAATTCTAGAAGCATTGGCATATAATTATTCCATTATGACAAACATCAACCCCAAAAACAAGACTCTGCGTCAAACCGAAACCCTTGACGCTACCGATATACAGATTTTGCGCACCCTGCAGCAGGATTCGCGACTGACTACCAAGGAGGTAGCCAAACTTGTGCACTTGAGCACCACCCCGGTGTTTGAACGCATCAAGCGTCTGGAGCGCGAAGGATACATCAAGCGATACATCGCCGTGCTCAACGCCGAGAAGCTCAACCTGGGCTTTATGGTGTTTTGCAGCGTGAAGCTGCGTGACCTGAAGCGCGAGTCAACCTCGGCTTTCACCTCGATGATGCTCGAGATACCCGAAGTAACTGAGTGCTACAACATTTCGGGCCATTTCGACTATCTACTCAAGATCTATGCCGCCAATATGAAAGCCTACCAGCAATTCCTGCTCAACGTGCTGGGCAACATCGAGAGCCTCGACTCGGTGGAAAGCACCTTCGTGATGGAAGAAATCAAGCAATCCTACGGCATCGACATCTAATCGCCCCCCCCACTCGCAATCACACCAATTTATCACACCGTTAACCGCACAAACGCAGCCGGCTTTTGGAATTTTGTGAAATTCCGCTCCAAAAACCTTGGAATTTTGTGAAATCTCGGACGTAAATCATTGACATACAGAAAGAAAAGAGATACTGTTTTTTTTCTGCGCAAAAAAAACGTTGACATTCTGTCACATCACACTACATTATAAACGATTTGTCTGAAGGCCTGTTGATGTACATAGCCCATGGCAACACCCTGGGTGTGAGCCATTATCATATTTTGCGCGCTGTAGGCGCAAAAGACTTTAGCACAGAGGACGCGTACCTTCGGCACGCACACAAAAAAAACGCATGCATTAACATCCGCCAGCAGACTCGCTATGCTCCCTAGCAAGCGGTTACTTTAAGACGAGCGGCTTCACCGCTCTCGCAGGTACTCAACCATATCTCATACATTACTCCACACCCAACTTATTCACCCAGAAGTTTTCAACCACCCCACCCCAAAAATAACACAACGGCTGCCTTTTTCAAAGCAGCCGTTATATATATTATATATAATGTGTATTCGTCGGGCGAATCACTGCGCCGAAGCGCCTTTCATCACTTCTGAAGGGCAGCGATGCTTTCCTTGAGCGTAGCAATCTTGCTTTCTGCGTCAGCCTTCTTCTTGCGCTCAGCATTCACCACAGCCTCTGGAGCATTGTTCACAAAGCGCTCGTTGCTGAGCTTCTTCTCAACCGACATCAAGAAGCCTTCATAATACTTCAGGTCGGCATTAAGCTTAGCAAGTTCTTCCTCCACATTAATGCTATCGCCCAATGGCACAGCATATTCTGTGGTGCCTACAAGGAACGATGCAGCAGTTGCGTCTTTTTCACTCACCTCTTCGATGCTCTCCACATTGGCGAGTTTCTTGATGATTGAGCTGCAGGTGTTGCTAAACTTGCCCACAACCTGAAGCGACAATGCATTCTTGTTAGGAATATTCTTCTGCAGACGCACTGTGCGCACACCTGAGATGATTTCCTTAGCCACTGCCATTTGAGCAAGCGCCTCGGCATCTACCTTGCCAGCCTCTGGCACGCGGGCATACATGATGCTCTCGCCATCGGCACGCTCGCTGATGTGTTGCCACAATTCCTCGGTGATAAATGGCATGAATGGATGCAACAAACGCAGAAGCACGTCGAAGAATCCGAGTGTTGCCTTATATGTGGCTGCGTCGATTGGCTGTTGATATGCAGGCTTGATCATTTCAAGATACAAGCTTGAGAATTCATCCCAGAACAACTTGTAGACTGCCATCAAAGCCTCATTCAAGCGGAATTTGCCAAAGAGGTCCTTAACCTCAGCCAACACCTGGTTGAGTTGCGAGTCAAACCACTCAATTGCCACCTTGGCATATTCAGGTTGCTCTATATCGGCCACTTCCCAACCCTTCACAAGGCGGAATGCGTTCCAAATCTTGTTGTTGAAGTTTCTACCCTGTTCACAGAGCGAATCATCATAGAGGATGTCGTTGCCGGCAGGAGCAGCGAGCATCAAGCCCATACGCACGCCATCGGCGCCGAAGCGTTCCATCAATTCGATTGGGTCAGGAGAGTTGCCGAGCGACTTCGACATCTTACGACCCAACTTGTCGCGCACAATACCAGTGAAGTAAACGTTGCGGAATGGCATCTGGCCTTGATATTCATATCCAGCCATAATCATACGTGCCACCCAGAAGAAAATGATGTCTGGACCAGTCACGAGGTCGTTGGTTGGATAGTAGTACTTGATTTCCTCGTTGTCAGGATTGTTTATACCATCAAACAATGAGATTGGCCACAACCATGATGAGAACCAAGTGTCGAGGGCATCCTCGTCTTGCGTAAGGTCGCTGAGTTGCATGTCGGCGTTGCCCGATTGCTTGCGAGCCTTCTCAAGGGCTTCCTCGGCGCTCTGAGCAACCACAAACTTGCGTTCGCCAGTCTCATCCTTTTCGCCATAGTAGTAGGCTGGGATGCGTTGACCCCACCACAACTGACGGCTGATACACCAGTCTTGTATGTTTTCAAGCCAATTGCGATAAGTGGCTTTGTATTTTGTAGGTACAAACGAAATCTCGTCGTTCATCACTGGAGGAAGAGCGATTTCAGCGAAGTGCTTCATATCGATAAACCATTGCAATGACAAGCGTGGTTCGATAGCCACATGTGTGCGTTCTGAGAAGCCCACCTTATTGTCGTAGTCTTCCACCTTTTCCATCAAGCCAGCAGCCTCAAGGTCGGCAGCTATCTGCTTGCGCACATCGAAGCGGTCCATGCCCACATACATGCCAGCCACAGGAGCCACAGTGCCATCGCCATTGAAGATGTCGATAGTCTCAAGATTGTGCTTCTTACCGAGCATATAGTCGTTTTCGTCGTGTGCTGGAGTAACCTTCAAGCAACCAGTACCGAATTCGATGTCGACGTAGCGGTCTTCAATCACGCTCACCACTCTTCCCACAAGCGGAACAATCACCTTCTTGCCCTTGAGCCATTGGTTCTTTGGGTCCTTAGGATTGATGCACATTGCGGTGTCGCCCATGATAGTCTCAGGGCGAGTGGTAGCCACCACTGCATAGCGGCGACCTTGCGCATCGCGATGCACCACTTCCTCTTCGCTACCTGTTTCGCCGCTCATATCATCGTCGGCAACATAGTAGCGCAGATAGTATAGTTTTGACTTTTCTTCTTCGTAATATACCTCGTCGTCGCTGAGGGCAGTTTGGTTCATTGGATCCCAATGCACCATTCTCAATCCGCGGTAGATAAGACCCTTATCATAGAGGTCGCAGAACACCTTCAACACGCTTTGGCTGCGCTTTTCGTCCATGGTGAACGCTGTGCGGCTCCAGTCGCACGAAGCGCCAAGCTTCTTCAGCTGTTCCAAGATGATGCCACCATGCTTGCGAGTCCATTCCCAAGCGTGTTCAAGAAATTGTTCGCGGGTGAGGTCACGCTTCTTGATGCCTTCAGCAGCAAGCTTATTCACCACTTTAGTTTCAGTGGCGATACTTGCGTGGTCGGTGCCAGGCACCCAAAGGGCGTTCTTACCCTCCATGCGCGCACGGCGAATGAGAATATCTTGAATAGTATTGTTGAGCATGTGGCCCATGTGAAGCACACCAGTGACATTTGGCGGTGGAATCACGATAGTGTAAGGTTCACGCTCATCGGGAGTAGACTTAAACAATTCGTGGTCCATCCAGTATTTATACCATTTGTCCTCTACTTCAGCAGGACTATACTTGGTAGCCAATTCGTTCATAACAGTTTCTGCGATTATATATTTGTTTTTGTAATTATCTTAAAATTTCAAGATGCAAAATTACAAAATATCCTTGAATACACGCTTATATCACGCCAGATATTCGCGCAAACAGCTATAATATAGCCCAAAAGCGCTCATTCCCTGGCTTCTTCAGCCATTGCGTCGAGGGCATCATCGCCCATGCTAGCAGCATTCATCAGAGCGCATGCCGCCTCATAGTCGTGGGCAAACACCAGCACTCGCGACATTGAGAATGCCGTGCCATACGGATTATATTCCTCCGTCACCATTGCAGGAATGCCATTGCTCTCAAGCATCCCTTTCAAAATCTGTGCTTCCGATACGAAGTAAAACTTCTTGAGCAGCACCAATTCATCGCTTTTTTCCATATCAATGCTTGTTTTGTAGTGTTAACATTATTGCGTTGCCGCCTTTTGCCGGATTGCGCTACACCCTTATTATATAAGTGGCGCATCACTTGATGCCTCGCTTATCCAGCTCCTTACGATAACGCGCTGCGTTTGCCAAATGTTCGGCATACGACTTCGTGAAATTGTGATAGCCCGAAAAATCCTCCTTGGCGCACATATACAGATAGTCGCTGGCATCGCTATTGAGCACGGCGTCGATCGATGCCTTTTCCACAAAGCGGATTGGGCCAGGTGGCAGTCCGGCATAGCGATAGGTGTTGTAAGGATTGTCGGTGCGGGTCATAGGCACCGTGATACGCTTGATAGAAAAATCGCCAATGGCAAACTTCACCGTCGGGTCGGCCTGCAACGGCATTCCGCCCTGCAAACGATTGATATACAAGCGACCCACCTTGCCGCGTTCGTCGCTCTTAGCAGTCTCTTCCTCGGCTATCGAAGCCACCGTCACCACCTCGTCGGGCGTCAGACCCAGAGCTGCGGCTTTCTGCTTGCGCTCGTTGCTCCAAAACTGCTCGCTATAGCCAGCCAAGCGCTCAAGCAATTCGTCTGGCTTTACATTCCAATAAAATTCATAGCTGTCGGGCAACAAGGCCGCCACTATGGTCTGCGGTGTCTTGCCATATTTGGCGCACTCCGCGCTATCGTTGAGCACCTTGAGCATATCGTCGGCGCTCATCAAAAATTTATCGGCCACGCGCTCAGCAAACTGTTCCTTGGTGCGCAGATTGTTAAACGAGAAGCGCACTGGCGACTGCAATCCGTTACGAATCTCACGCGCAAACCGGAGAGGCGATTCGCCATCTTCCACGCGGTAGGCTCCCACACGGCGGTCAAGGTCTACGCCCGCAATGCTCAGCACTGTGGCCACGCGTCCGCCGAAATCGCCCAACTCTTCACTAAGATATTCGCTAAATTTCTCATTGCTTGTGCCAGGGTATATATATATTGTGCGGCTCTCACTCGCGCCTGTGAGCACAAAAGGCAACGCCCATCCTGCCACAGCAATCAATGCTATCGCCACTACCACGAGGAGCATTGCCTTAACAGATAATGTCTTATTACCGATTTTCATTTTCTTTCTTCTTTAAAATTACAGAGCGGCGTCATTGCCGCCCTCGCTTACGACACTGCAAATTTAGATAAAAAACACGAAAAGCGATTAATCCTCTATATGTTTTCAGCAAATACCCATCCAGCACAACACACCAGTTTAACCCAATTCGGTTATTAGGACTTGGAAGAATTTCGGTTTTTTAGAAGTGCAGATTTTGATTGATTTTTAATGAGTAATAGCCTGCTATTGCGAATTAAAAACAAGCAAAAGATGCCTTATAAAAGCCGAAAGACACCAAGCAGTAGAAAAATTTTTACATATACGTCCTATTGTCCGATTTGGGTTTATGAAGACCAACGAACAAAAAAATTGCGAATTTAACGAATATTAACTGGGGGGGTAAATACAGTACTCTTTTTTATTAAATTTGCGATTGAAAATAGATAAAGTAGGCAGAAATGACAATCGTTTCTGTAATATGCATTATGTTACTTGCTTTTTATTGCTGACTGAAGCGGCAAAAAGCCTTTGAGGAATATAAGGCATTGTTAGAAGAATACTATATATCAACCATAAAACAAAAAAATCATGAAACAGTTATTTTTACGAATGACAACAGTAATGGCAGCAGTGTTGCTGTCGTGCACCAGCCTTTGGGCAGAATCAAATGGAAAATGTGGGGATAACATCACTTGGACACTTGACGATAACGGGGTGCTCACAATATCCGGAACAGGGAAAATGCACGATTACAGAGAATCGCCTTGGAAGGATTTATCCATTAAAAAAGTTGTGATTAAAGAGGGTGTTACCAACATCGGAGCCTCTGCGTTTGATTGCTGCAGAAGTTTGGCGAGCGTGGAGATACCAAGCAGCGTGACCAGCATCGAGAAGTATGCATTTCTATACTGCAGCAGCTTGGCGAGCGTGGAGATACCTAACAGCGTTACAAGCATAGGGGATAGTGCGTTTACTGGCTGCAGCAGCATGACGAGCGTGAAGATGTCTAACAGCTTGACGAACATCGGGAGCAATGCGTTTCTTGGTTGCTAGGAATTGACGAGCGTGGAAATACCGGGCAGCGTGACGAGCATTGAGGTTGGTGCGTTTACCAGCAGCGGTTTGACGAGCGTGACATTCAATGCGGAGAAATGCACAAAAATGGGCAACACAGATTATCCTGTGTTCAACGATTGCAAGTCGATAAAAACACTGACAATCGGAGAACGGGTAACGATGATACCCGATTTTGCGTTTAAGTATTGCATCGGCTTGGAGAAGATTATCGTATTGGCGAAAAATCCTCCAGCTTGTGGCGGTAAA
>CAJLWM010000038.1 GCA_905210415.1 uncultured Prevotellaceae bacterium | reverse complement strand
TGTGGCTACGGCGCGCGGCAAGGGCTTTCTGCCCATTGTCACCACCAACGGCACGTTGCTTGCCGAGGCCAGCGCTCTTGCCGAGGCTGGGGCGCATAAGTTTCAGGTGTCGCTACATTCCCACGAGGGCAATTATCGTAGCAATCCAGAGGAATACATCGCCACGGTGGCATCGTTTGCACAGCGTGCCGCTCAGCACGGTTCGCTGGTGGTGCTGCGCCTGTGGAATCAAGGCGGTATGGACGAACATAATGCTGAGATACACACTCTGCTTGAGCAGCATTTCCCGCAACCGTGGACACGGCGTCACGATGGCATGAAATTGGCGGAGAATGTCTATTTGGAATACGATGGCAAGTTTGATTGGGCCGACAGCGATAGGGCAGAATATGGCGAAACCGACGTGTTTTGCTACGCGCTGCGCAATCAGATAGGAGTGCTTGTTGACGGCACTGTGGTGCCGTGTTGTCTCGACCACGATGGCGAATTGGCTCTCGGCAATCTGTTGTTGCAGCCACTCGACGAGATATTGATGAGCCCGCGAGCCCAAGCCATCTATCAAGGCTTCTCGGAGCATAAGGCAGTGGAGTCTCTGTGCCGCCGATGCGGCTATGCCATCACTCATAAGCGCTTCCGCACCACCAAATAGGGCGGAAAGGATTTATCCCAAATTGGTCATTAGACCGTAAATGTAAAAGTTTTTCTACTGCTTGAATACTTTCGGTTTTTATAAGGCATCTTTCGCTTGTTTTTAACTCGCAATAGCTTGCTATTACTCATTAAAAAGCAATCAAAATCTGGACTTCTAAAACTCCGAAATCCATTCAATCCCTAATGACCGAATTGGGATTATCCCTCACACAGAATGTCTTTTGCAGAGTCTGTGTGAGGGATAGTTGTCTATATCATATTTCTGATGGGATAAATTGGCGTATTATACATCGCCAACTTTACCCAAGAATAGTACTGTGCCCGAAGTGCATTCTTTTATGAGCCATAAGAAAGGTCGGTCAACTAATAGGGTGAGAGGGATACCTTCACTTGGATCAAATGCCCCCCATCCAATTATTGTTGATGTCGTCACCTTGACCTCGGTGCCTTTTTCGTCCACTTTTACGGAAATATACTGCTTGTAATCTGAGAGAGCTTTGGCGCTAGTGTACATTTTGGGGAAAACTTCACCTGCCAGATGGCTAATGCCAACATCGCTCAGTATATCCAGAATGCGATAAGTGTCGGTGCTTTCAAAACGAGGCATCGTAATGGTTACATTGCCAGATATGCGTTGCATGTCCTTTAGGTCTTTATTGATTAGTTCGTCTAACGCCTGAGACACAGTCGCCCCCTCGTCAGGAAGTATAATGTCCATTACGAATGCGCCATTGCCGTAAGAGAGTGATGCCGCTTTAAAATTGTTGCCGATATAGAAACTGCCATATTCGCTGCGGTGCATCATATTGACCGTTTTATCGCCATTCTCGCCATGGAATGTATATGTCTTATTTTCGTCAACAGAAAATTTGTCTTTCCATTGCCCGCAGAAATATGTTGTATTGTTAATGGTGAGGTCATCGTAGACATCTTTTGGGCCGTTGGATTTTAGAATTTCGGCAACGGCAGAGTAGATTGGTTCGTTTGTGTTTTGTTTATACCAATTTGTGATATCTCCGAATGTGTTGAATGACTGAAGAATTGCGCCATAATACTCTTTGTTTGTGTTGACGAAATTGTTATTAAACGACACAGAAGAATTTGCCCAAAGGGCGTTGACAAATTGGATTTTTGTCTTTTTGTCGGTTTTTGCAATGCCGTCATTGAGTTTTTTATAATACTCGTTGATTTCGTCAAGGTTGGTTCCAGCCTCATTGAGAGCTGACACAATTTCCTGTAATGTCTCTCCATCAGAGCCGTTTGCAAGCATTGCAAGAGTTTGTGAGATGCTATAAGGGGAAATAGCTGTGGAAACTGGGTTGTCTTTGTCGAGTCTTGCTTTCAGAAGACGATAGCCGAGGTTGTTTTGCTTTTTCATTGTCATGGTTTCGCATGGCGTTAACCCAATCTGCATAGGCGGATTGTTTTTTTCTTCTGTCGGTTCATTGTCAGAGCAGGCAGGAATGGCAAATATAATCAATGCCAAAGTTATTAGTTTCAATAGTTTCATATCATTTATTTTAGAGTTAGTACTTTTCTTGAATGTCGTAGAATATTTTAGATACTTTGTCGTAGATGACCATGATTTGTTGATTGCCGTTAGTGTGAGGGTAGCTCCAATAAGGATTTTGTATGAATTGGTTGTACTCAGGGTGTAAAACGCCGTTTTCAATAAAGCCGTAATTAATAAATGCGGCACTATATAAGTTGTTGTCTTGAGAACCAGAATGTCCCCAGTTCATTCTAAAATATATGTGGTCTTCCAATTTAATATCTTCCTCTTTGCTGTCATTACCTGAGGCGTTTGAAAACATGCTTTGGTCTATGTGATCAAATTCCCATTCGGTAATATTATGGTCAGGATCCCAAATATATGTTACGTGAGCATAAGTGCTTTCTGCGGCATATCCGTTGATAAGAAAAATATGAGCAATGTTATCGTAAGAATTGTCTTCTTTTTTGGCTTTTCCTGTGGCACATACAATAACTGGATCTGAACTAATTAGATTTGAGTAGATTGTGAAATAATTGTAAGAATTAGCCTCTTTACAGGTGAGCTTATATGTGTTTAAAGCTTTCTTGATTTCATCACTTGAAACATAAGAGCCAGTTATGCCATAGGAAACGTTCATTTGCTTCCCTAAATATCCCAGGAAAGATGCGGTGTGATTATAAGTGCCTGATGATGAAATTGATTTTTCCATTTGGGACCAACTTGACGTAGTAAAATTTGAGTATTGTGGCACGTCGTTTCCTGTATGGTAGCGTGCTTCTGTTGGCGTTACGCAGTCTCTATGGTTTTTGCTACGGAAGTGGTATATCACTTGCCCTGTGGCAACAGGTCCACAACCAACGACAGCCATTTCTTCCTCAATTCTTTTTGTGTACATATACCAGGGGTAGCTTTGCCCCCATTCCGTTTTTACTATCGGTGGGTTCACCTCAGTGCGTTCCTCTATCACTGTGTCTTGTGGTATCCACATGCCTTGGCCATATCCGCAAGGTCTTATTGTGTTAATTATTTTAGGGGTCTCGAAAATTTTCCAAACGCCATTGATTTTGTTATAGTGATTAAATCGGAATTCCTTTAAATAATATAGTAGTCCATTGAGTTGACGTAGATTCTCGTCATTTGGATTGGAGAAGTTTATTTCTCCAAAATCTGATTTAAGTATAACTGGAGAAAGTCGTTTGTCGGCAGCGATGATTTCCCATCCATTTAAGAATTGAATGTAAAAAGCAAGAGTATCACCGTTATCAATCAAAGGTGTGATTGTTTTATGATTGGATTTTCCTGTTATATTCAGATACTTAAGCAGTGTACTATGTGATATATTGTAGTTAAAGGCGTGAGATTTTGCGCTTTCTGTTACTGATTGGGGAATAGTGTTTGTCATATTGTCAGCAAGAAACTCATTTTCGGAGCAAGCTGTCAATAATGATAATGTCAATATTGTGAGTAATAAGTTGGTCTTCATAATGTTATGTATATAATTACGAAACAAATATAAGAAGATGGTTTCCATAATTGCAAGCGATAGGAAGACTTTTTTCAGAAAAAATGCGATTTTCAATGGAAAGGCAAAAAATGTGTGGAAAATTGTGGCTATGCTTTGGGTGTCAGTGGGATAGGGTGTTTGGCTTTTGTAGTGGAAAGCGTAGGATAACTTTGCCGTGGATGTCGCTTGTCGGGGGAAGGTTATAGATTGGTAATAAATTCGTATTTATTGTTCCAAAAGGTGTATTTTGCCAGAGAAAAGTGTTACCTTTGCAGGGTAAATTCAATTAGGTAAGAAAGATATGAAAAGGATTTTTATTGCAATCGTGTGTGCTGTAGTGGCTGTTATGGCTGTGGCGGCACACGAACTCAACAACAAGGCTGATAACATCATCGGTGAGTATCTCACTGACCGTGGTGGCAGCAAAAGCAAGGTGAAAATCTATAAAAACGCCAACGGCACCTACACCGCTCAGGTGTTTTGGGTGGAAAATTCCTCCGATGCCAATGGCGCGAAGCGTAAGGATGTGAAGAACCCCGACAAGAGCCTGCGCAATGTAGACATCGATAAGGTTGTGCTTGTGAATGGCTTGAAATATCAGGCAAAGGACAAGAAATGGGGCGGCGCTAAGATATACGACCCAACTAAGGGTATCCGCGTGAATGCAAGCGCAGAGTTCACCGATGCCAACACGCTCAAATTGCGTGGCACAATCCTCGGTGTGGGCAAAACTCTATATTGGAAGAAGATTAAGTGATCGTATAGTTTCTGGCACTACGCTGGAGGTAATCCACAGTTTCGGGCTGTGCCCATGCGAACTGAGAAAGGAATAAGCATATACCCCGCGATGAAGCAAAAAAGCTGCGTTGCGGGGAATTTTTTTGCTTTGACGGATTATCCCCCAAATCTAATAACCGAATTGGGTTAAACCCAAATCGTCATTAGACCGTAAATGTAAAAGTTTTTCTACTGCTTGGAGTCTTTCGGCTTTTATAAGGTATCTTTTGTTTGTTTTTAACTCGCAATAGCTTGCTATTACTCATTAAAAATCAATCAAAATCTACACTTCTAAAATTTCGAAATCCATTCAAGCCCTAACGACCGAATCGGGTTAAAAAATGGATGGAAGTAGGCTGAAGAAAAATTTTATATTTACTGCTTAATGCTAATTCGGGTTAAAAGTATTCTCTTACAGCAAACTCGAATTGTTCAATGAATATCTTCTTGAAAGCATATAGGTTGTTCTGCTCATAAAAGATGAGTATAGCCTTTTTGTAATCAATTGAATCGACTGAGCGAAAACTGAGAGGACAGTAGCCATTGGCAATCAGAATTGCGTTGCATGTGATTCTGGCTGTTCTCTTATTGCCGTCGGCGAAAGCCTGAATGTAAGAAAGAAGCACGAGTGTCAACAGGGCCTTTTCAAACACATTGTTTTTGCTGTTTATAAGGTTGCAGGAATCATGCATTGCCTCACGTATCTGAAATTCATTGTCAAGGGGATGGTAGTTGGTTCCTGTGATGCCCACACGACGGTGACGTATGCCTTTGTCAACAGAAAGGCCTTCTGTGAGCAGTGTATGAATATCCTCGATATGGCTCAGCGTTAGGTTTTGTAGGTAGTCGGGATTCTCGAGAATAAAGCGTAGGGCATGCTTGTGGTTGAGAAGCATTGTTGCCTCTTCCTGTGTCTTGCCGTTGGCCGTCTTGCTCTCGCGTAGAAGCCGTTCTGTCTCCAGTAATGAGTAGGTATTGCCTTCAATCTGTGATGATTTCCAGCTTAAATCAATGCCAAGACGCTCCATCTCCTTATTATATTCATTTTGTGTCATTTCTTCAACGTGGCTGTGAAACTCGTTCTGAAGATTCTGAAGATGGGTCATCTCCTCGTTTGTGAAGAGTATGACTTTTGGTAATTGTTCTCGTATGAGATCGAAATTGAATGAAGTCTGTATTTTTCGTTCATCCACATCTTGTGTGAAATAAGTATCAAGATTGAGTGGCATGAGAATATGAGCTTGATTTGATAGACGGTAGCGTGTTGCGCGGGCCTTACCTTCAACAATTACATCACCATGCTGTATTAATGATGCAATCATACGCTTTAGGGTAGCATCGCTTCCGTCGAACTTCATCCCTTGTGCTATCTCGGCTCTCGATGACAAGGGGTTGTAATGCAGGTATTGCAATATTTCACGTGAGATATCCATATTAATAGTCTTGAATCGGTGCAAATATACTGATTTTACCGTGTTTATCGGCTCATGAAGAGCCGTAAAATCGCGATTTTAAGCAAAATTTGAGCCGATTCTAACAATTTACTCGATTCTCAGAGGTGCGATTCTTATCCCATAGGGGCTTGATTGTAAATCTCTTTGATTGGCGTTTTGTGGGAAGACGAAGATGACAAACAAAGGATGTATCTCCCCGCGATGAAGCAAAAAAACTGCGTTGCGAGGATTTTTTTTGCTCATGCGAAGCAAGATTTCGTGTGTTTTTGAGATTATAATAGTGAAACGAGGCAATAAATCGGAATGATTATTGCAATATGTTTTAAAAAAGGATTTCAGCCAGTGGAGCAAGAATATAAAAAAGCACAACGGGTGGCAAATGGCGAAGCTGCAGCCATGCGAGAGTTGTATGACCTCACAGTGGGTCGTATGACAGCGGTATGCACGCGCTATGTTGCCGACGAAGCTGCGGTCTCTGATGTGCTCCAAGAGAGCTATATGGCGATATTTACCACGATAGGCCGATTTAGATATAAAGGTGAGGGCTCGCTCATGGCGTGGGTGAAGCGCATAGTGGTGAATAAGTCGATCGACTGGGTGAGAAACGAGATGCATCATGGCGGAGTGGAATTGCATCAGGAGGTGCCCGATGTGGCCGATGAAGATGTTAATGCCGACGATGTGCCGATAGATGTGATACACGGCTTTATCAGCCAGTTGCCAGCGGGCTATAGGATGGTGTTCAACATGTATGTGCTCGACGGAATGAGCCATAGTGAGATAGCCCGAAGCCTCGGCATTGGAGAGAACACTTCGGCGTCGCAATTGCACCGCGCAAAGGCGATATTGGCGAAGGAAATTACGGATTATAGAAGAAAAAACTTATAACAGTCGCAGATATGAAAAAGGATTGGACTGAAGATATAAAAAAGCGCATCGACGAGCACTCTATGGCAGAGCCTGAGGGCTTGTGGCAGAGCCTTGAGAAGCAGATTGGCGATGTAAAGCCAATGGCTGTGGCTCCTGCTAAGCGCAGGGCCTCGGTGGTGTGGCTGCGCCGTTGTGGTGTGGCTGCAGCAGTGGCTGTGCTGGGTGTGCTTGGCGTAACGTTGATGCAGCATAGCGCCGATATCAACTTGGAGAATGTGATACCCGATGAGGTGATGGCTAAGCAGCCCGCACCCGAAGGTGATGGCTCGGCAGCCGATGCCTCGGTGGCTGCAAATAGCGCATCGCAAGCCGAAGCCAAGGCGCGTATGGCTATGATGCTGGTTCGCTCGGCAAGGGCGATAGCTGACGATGGCGCAGATATTGCGCAAGCCTCTGCCACAGCGGCGCCTGGCAAGCAGCAGAATACTGAAAACTCAGAAACTATGGCAAGCGACAATGACGCACAAAACAAAACCGATGAGGTGCGCAGCAATGCCACCGAAAAGGGCGAGAAAAAATATGCCAGCGACTATGGCAGCGCCACCGACTATAACATAGCATCGCTGCGTAAAGGCAAGCGCGACAATCATCGCTATGGCTTGAGCCTTAATGTGTCGGGCCTGACCGCGACTGGCAGATCGGGCGACGGATTGATGTTTGGCATCGTAGAGGATAATATGGCTTATAAAGAACCGCATGATGCGCGTCACACCATGCCATTGCACCACAAATTGCCTATCAACGTTGGCGTGAAGGTGAAATTCAATATCACCAATTGCCTGTTTGCCGAGAGTGGATTGACCTACTCATATCTGCGCAGCACTGGCGATACGTATTCTGAGCGCACCGAGCAACGCCTCCATTACTTGGGCATACCAGTGGATTTGGGTTATGTGCTTTGGCAGAACAATAGGTTGAAGGTGTATGCCTATGCTGGAGGCGAGTGCCAGAAATTGGTGAGTGGCACGCTTGCCAATACCTACAATGTCGATAGCCCGGTGTCGGAAAATATATCGGTGAGCGAAAAGCGCCTGCAGTGGTCGGTGAATGCCGGAGCCGGTGTTGAGGTGGGTGTGGTGCCAATGCTCAGCATCTATGCCGAGCCAGGTGTGAAGCATTTCTTCGACAATGGCAGCACCATCGACAATATTTATAAAGATAAGCCCACAAACTTCAATCTGCAAGTGGGTTTGAGATTGAATTTCTGAAAAAATAGATAAAACATAAAAACGTAAAAATTATCGAAAGGAGAATAAAATCATGAAAAAGTTCAGCGTATTAGCATCAGCTTTGGCAATAATTGCAAGCAGTGTGTTCGTGTCGTGCATCGACGACAAGGGTTTGACAAACGTTGTGTCGGCGATAGTGACAGTGAAGGATAATGGCAGTGGACAAGCCGAATTTCAGGTGAACGATTACACAATAGTTCGCCCAATGAATATCACAGGCATGCCATTCGGCAAAAAAGAGGTGCGTGCCCTCACGCAGTATCAAGAGGTGAAGAAAGAGGTTCTTGACGGCGGCGGTGCTGTGATCGATGCCAAGGTGGTGTATCTCGATAGCGTGCTCACCAAGCCAACATTGCCAACATTGGGTATGGAAAAAGACAATATTACCTATGGCAACGACCCTATCGAAGTGTCGAAGAGTTGGGTGACAGTGGCAGAAGACGGCTATGTGACAATACAATTCCTCACGCAATGGGGCGGCAGAAAGCCACACCGCATCAACCTCACTCACGGATTTCATGACCCATACGAGTTCCACCTATGCCACGACGCTAATGGCGACTATCGCGGCAACTACGGATATGGAATCGTGGCATTCAATATCAAGGACGTGATTAAGGAGGCTGGCAAAAATCCTACCACTATTCATATCCACTACAATTCGTATAGTGGCACCAAGGCAATAAATTTGACCTATGGCACGCCAGCAAGCGGCAAGTCGGTTGAGGCTGCAGTTGCTGCACACTTGATAGAAGTGGAATAACCCCAAATCGGTCATTAGGCCGTATATGTAAGGGGTTTATATTGCTTGGAGTCTTTCAGCTTTTATAAGGCATCTTTTGCTTGTTTTTAACTCGCAATGGCTTGCTATTACTCATTAAAAATCAATCAAAATCTGCGCTTCTAAAAACACGAAATCCAACCAAGCCCTAATGCCCGAATTGGGATAAACCCGATTTGGGTTCCCGAAACGGGATAAAGATATAAGAGTATTTGTTGTGTTTACCTTGGGCGGATCTTGACATTGGCGTGAAAGCGGTGTTGAGGTCCGCTCCTTCTTGTATGGCAAAAAAAGATGGCGCGTTGTCGCAACGCGCCATGCAGAATGGTTTTATTTAGCTAACATCTGCTCATGAATATGGGAGCAGTATTAGGTATTAGAGCACGTGTAGGCGACGCTTGTATTCGTCGATAGCCGCATCGAGGCGCTCTTGTGCTGTAGTATCTCCAGGCACGTTGTGCGATGGGTTGATATATATCTTCACGCCACGTTGTTCGAGGATTTCCACAACGGTGCAGACAGTAGTCCATACCAAAGTTACGAAACCGAGAGTTGACAACGGACCGATCTTGTCGAATTGCTTTTCTGTAGTTACAGAAGCGTCTTGCAATGGCACGCAAGAGTCTACTACAACGTCGGCGATTTGGAAGAGGTTCTTGCCGCTTGAGTGACGACCTGGCTTGTCGCCAGTGTTGGCAGCCGAACCGAATGCAATCACCTTCATGCCGCGCTTCTTAGCTTCGAGAGCCATGTCGATGTTCACGGCGTTGATGCCAGTGTGTGAGAAGATCCACAAGCAGTCGTCGGTAGAGAATTCGTAGTTCTTCATTATTTGTTGAGCATATCCTTCAAGACGTTCGAGATAAAGGAATTGATGGATACCCATTTGGCCGATGATTTGAGTGAAGAAGGTGAGAGGCAATTCGCAAAGTGGGTGGAAACCTACGATACCACCGATGCGAGGATACATTTCTTCGCAAGGAATAGTGGCGTGACCGCAGCCCCAAGTGTGCACCCAACGGCCCTTTTCGATAGAGTCGGCCATGATGGTGGCAGCCTTGCGAATGTTTTCTAATTGAGTTTCTTCGATAGTGCTCATAATTTCATGAGCGTTTTTTAACCAATCTTTTGCGTACATAATATTATAGTTATTTAATGAGTTAATTTAATTCTTTTTGGTAGTGTGTTTGCGGCGGTTTATGCCGAGGCGAAAGAGTATTACCATAATCAGCACGGCAGTAATCATCACATAAGGGTAGTAGTTGAGCAGCAGTCCGCCCACAAAGGCGTTGATCACCGAACTACCGGCAAGCGCAATGGAGATGGCGATGCCGAATGCTGTTCCCGAGAGCTTGTTGAACTTCGCTCCGAGGTGGCCGAGCACCACAGGATAGGTGGCCGAGATGCCGAATCCCACGAGCACCATGGCAAGCATTGCCACTGGCAGTGTTTGGGCGAATGGCATGATAAGGAAGCCGCATACGGTGATGCTCAAGAACGAGTATAGAATACGGTTCTGCGTCATTCGTTTTGCTATCCAGATGAGTGCGAAGCGTGCCATAATCAGTGCCGCCATCATCACTGTGAGCAATAGCACAGCGTGCTCGATGTGAGAGAAATAGGTGGTGGCAAGGTTGTTTGTGACGCTCTCGATGCTGCTTTGGAATAACAGCACAAGGCTGAGCATCACCAGCATTGGGTTGCGAAGCAAGCGGAATGCGTCGCGAAGTGGGAAACTCTGAGGCTGCTTAGGCGCAGGGAATTGCACCTTGAAGCAGAACGCGGTGCCCATAGCCAGCAGTATGGCTATTGCAAGCAGCACGTAGGTGATGTCGATGTGGTTGCCAAACAGCCACACCAAAAGGGTTATTGACATGGCGCCCACGCCGTAGAATGCGCCCAAAAGACTGAGCCTTGCGCCGCGGAGTTTCTCTGATGTGTAGAGGTCGGAGACGATGGTGTTGGTCTGCCCGTTGAGCACGCCTCCGCCCACGCCAATGAGCACATAGCTCACGATGAGTAGGTGGAGCGATGTGGCAAATGCTATGCCGGTGATGCCAAGCAGCACCGAGAAGCAGCTGCTGAGAAAGAGTGCGCGGTGGCCGTAGCGGTCGCACACAGGGCCGAAAATGATTGAGCCCACGAGGATGCTCGATGTGAGGGTGAAAGCCAGTGTGGCTTTGTGACCTGTGGTGAGAGCCAGTTGTTCGCTAAGTGTTGGCAGCACGCAGCCAAGCGCCACCATAGTGATGCCGAAAAACATCATGCCGAAGCAAGAGGCTGCAAATGCATTTTTTGTTAGTCGTGATTCGATATTCATTGTTATCGTGGTTTTGTGGAAAAGGAGATGAAAATCAGTTGTTTTCTCAAATATCTATTTTGCCGTGCTTAATGGCAAGGTAAGCAGTGCCGAGTATCACTTCTGAACCATCCAATTGGGTTGGTTCGAGTTTCACGGTCTGTATAGAGAGTGGTTGAGCCCACTTCTTTGATTCTTCGTAGATCTCAGGCACCAGCGAACGAGCCGAATTGAACACTCCGCCGCCCCAGATGATTTTCTCTGGGTTGAGCAGGCTCACCAGGTTGGCTGTAGCCATACCCCACATTTCCACGGCCTTCTTCACCACGGCTTTTGCGATAGGGTCGCCGTTGAAATAGGCGCGAAACACATGCTTGGTGGTGATGCGTGAGATAGGCATTTGTCGCAGTTCGCCGCGGTATTTTTTGTCGGCGCGCACCATGTCCTTTGCTCTGCCGCAGATGCCCATGCCAGAGGCATAATATTCCAAGCATCCTTGAGGGGCGTATTCAGGGAGGTAAGGAGTCTGTAGCGCCATCCATCCGGTGGCCCCCACGATGTCGTGAGCTCCGTGCAGCACTCTGCCGTCAATCACGATGCCGGCTCCGATGCCTGTGCCAACAACCACAAAAACGCAGTTTCTGCATCCTCTGCCAGCGCCTTGCCACATTTCGCCATAGATGGCGCAGCTGCGGTCGTTGTCGATATATACGTCAATGCCAAGGTGCTTCACGTGTTGCTGAATCTCTTCAAGCAGAGGATAGTTTTCCCAGCCTGGTATGTTGGGAGCCCACACCCTTTTTGTGTCGGGGTCAACGCTACCGGGCACGCAAATGCCGATAGATTCAATCTGGATTTTGTTGTAGGCTGCTCTTTCGAGTTGGCGGTCAAGGCTCTCCACAATCAGACGACCCACATCTTTGCCTTCACGCCCGCTGAGCATATTCTTGTGCGTGTAGCATATCGTGCCGTCTACGTCGATTATTGCACTTGCCACTTTTGTGCCTCCTAAGTCGAGTGCTATTACTGCCATGTTTTTATGGTTTTTATTGTTGTTGGTATTTATAGGGCAAATATAATGACTCTGTTTGATGAAAAGCAACAAAAATGGCGAAAAAGTGTAGTTAAGTCTTGTTAATTGTGTTAAATAGATTTAATTGTAAAAAACTCTGACTATTTAAAATGATTGAAAGACAATGTAGTGGAAATTTGTGAGGTCAGACGATTTTAGCAATTTAAAAGAAATTAACAAACAGCCTATTCCAGTTGCCAGAAAGCGCATCGGCAATGGTTGGCTTTTAATTAGTATTCTGGGGAAAGCGAATGCGCAACTGGTTGGTTTGACAAGGGTGGGTAGCTAAAAAACTTAATTGATAAGTTAATTTTTGGGTGATCTGTGAAAGTCCGTGGGGGCTGTGAAATGGTGTGTGGCGTGCAATTATTTAAGGAGCGGAGTGAGGGAGAATTTGTTGGAACATAGAACAGTTGGAACTGACGTTTTCGGCGCCCTCTACATCGGAGCAGAAAAAATTCCGTATAGGGAAAGTTTTGCTTTCCCGACAACGGGAATTTTATAACGTTATATTAACTTTATTTGATCTATGTGCGCAAGAATATTTTATACATCTACCATTAACTTTACCATTCAATAAGCAAGGGATTGAAATTTTGCTGACTAAATTTTTATTCACAAAATAGCTATGCTATCGCAAAAAATCGTAACTTTGCTATTTAAAGCAATAATTTCTGTAAAAGACCAAAGAAATGAACGTATAACGGCGTTTCGCCGGTAACTTTTAATAAGAACTCCTTTGTAGTTGCACAAGGTTTGGTCGCCTTCAGAAGCTGCATCGGAGTTTTTTTGATTTTATCCAATGAAGTTCGACAAATCCAAATGGAAAGAACTTGACATAAACGTAGACAGCCTATGGATTATGGGGCCAAGAGCAAAGGGAGGCAAGCATGAAAATGTTTACCACGGCAACTTTGCTCCTCAGATTCCTAATCAAATGATTCGTCGTTACACAGAAGAAGGAGGAAATGTGCTTGAAATGTTTATGGGTAGTGGCACTACACTTTTTGAATGTTAAACACTTGGGCGCAATTACATCGGATTTGACATAAACGATGAAATCATTAATTTTGTTGAGTCCAAAATGGATTTGGCTTCTGCTACAAAGAGAAATTAGTATAACGAATTCATTATGATTTTTTCGGATAACATATCAGATTTCTATCATTGGATGGTTCAATTTGGCAATGTAAATGCCAGATCTCGAACGAACTATATCTCCTGGCTCAAGTTTATGGCAGGGAGGTATGAATTAGATGATGATTTGAGCGAAGGCAAAATACAGACTATCATAAATGATGAGCGCAGAGCATTATCATCTCGAACAATTTATAAGGGTGAAAAAGACTTGGTTAATTTTAAGTCTGCATTGAGAAAATACAAACAATTTTTAGATTCGAATTATTCAAAAGTCATTCAAGAAACTATACTTTCCGAAACGCAGAAAGTTCAACAAGACAATTCAATAACTCTGGCCGAAAAAAACGCTATAATAAAGTCTCGAATCGGACAAGGATTGTTTCGAGAGCTGTTGATTTTATATTGGTCAGGGTGCTCCATAACAAGATGCAGACTTACAAACATCTTGATAGCATCACATATAAAACCTTGGAGAACAGCAAGCAATGTAGAACGATTAGATGTTTTTAATGGACTGTTATTGACACCGAACTATGATAAGTTGTTTGATTTGGGATTTATTTCATTTGACAATAATGGGAGGATATTATTCTCTAAAGAATTCCCAAAGTCAGAACGGACTATCTTAGATATCAACAGTGACATTCGTTTAGTAACAGTTGAAGAACAGCATTTCAAATATCTTAAATTCCACAGAGAAAACCGTTTAATACAATGAAAAGTTTACAAAATATAGATGCTCAAGTGGTTGGGTCAATTTGTGCTGACAGTAGCACTTATTGCTCAATATCTGATGTGTTTAAGATGAATAATCTTGTTTCGGATATTCGTAATATTCTTTCTGGCAAAAAAACTTATGTCGGAAGACTCCATGTTGATAATAGTAAAAACATTGAAATTAAATTCCATAAAACGGAAGTTAGCTTAATTGGAGTCGCAAGTTGTTGTGGAGAAAAAGCATATCAGATGTTGCCAATCAAAGAAATGGAAGCAACTAATTTTGCATGGTGTTACATTGAATTGTTGGAATGTTTGGCTCATAACATAAGATGTAAGATAGCTTTATTAACTGCTAATGAGGTTCTAAAATGAATACAATTAAATAGGGACATTCAGTAAATGTCCCTATTTAGGGAAATAAAAACACGCTAAATTGTTGGTAGTTAGCGTGTTTTGGCGGAGTGAGGGAGATTCGAACTCCCGAAGCGCTTTTGACGCTTACACGCTTTCCAGACTTTAGTTAATTTCACCCAAATAGTCTGATTAGTAATAAGTTATGATTTTGTAAATTGAAAATTTGCGAGTCTTTTGCGAGTGGCTATTTTATCTCCAAAATGTGCTCGAAATCAATGCCTTTGCGAGCGCAAAGCACTTGAAAAGCAGTCAGTTGACGATTTAGACGCATCACTTCTTCCTGAAGTTCATCGCATCTTGTATCCTTCTTTACGAACTGCTCTTTGAGCGTTGCAAGGTCTCTCTCGAAAACCGCCATTTTGGTGAGCAATATGCCATCGGTGGGTGCAGGCGTTACAACGTTCTTATAGTTGTTGTAGCCGTTATTATCACCAACATTCCCTTCATTATGAATATTCACACTCTCGGTTGCATCATAATAGAACTCCTCTATGTTGGTAATACCCATTTTTTCGACCAATCTGTTGATATAGACCTGCGACACTTGTGTTTTTCCGCTTTCCATAGCAGAAATAGAGCTTTGAGGTAATCCAAGTATCGCGGCCAATTCACTCTGTTTCAGTCCCAAAGATTGACGAAACTTCTTCAAATCGAATTTTTGTGCCATTAAGATTGATATATATTTTTGAAAAAAATCGTGTTTATATTTGGCATATCGAAAATATAGCACTATATCTGCAGAAAATTTGACGATATATAGCGATATAGTTATAAAGATTGCCTATCCTTTACGACTGCAAATATACGAAGAATTTTTGAATTGGCAAAGATTTTTGCCGAATATTTGACGATTTATGCCGATTTTTTCAAAAATATAGTTAAATATACATATATGTTACCACCTACCCCACCCAATGTTACCAAGTATGGTACGTATTCAATCGACCTTACTTGTATGCACCTCGGATGCTGCCGCGACTCACTGCGGAAGAAAACCGAACAGGGCAAAATTCACAATACTCGCCTCGACGATGACAGCGAAACAATCATCTATCCGGCTATCGAAATACTGCGATATTGGTTCAATACAACCAAGCAGCCGAAAACCGAGGGTGAACTCGAAGTTATCCTCGACAGCCTGCAAGCCAAAGGCTATGAGGCTACTTTCGGCTGCAAGCCACCTATCATAAATGACAAGAAAAAACGCAAAGATGAACCGATTGAGAACTGCACGGTATGAAAGGCTACATCAAGCTGCACCGGGAAATTCAGAACCACTGGCTATGGGAAGAACCTCGACGGTTGAGAGCCTGGCTTTACTTGCTGTTCGAAGCAGCATGGGAGCCTCGCACCATTCCGTGGGGAAAGGACGAGTCAGTGACCCTTTGCAGAGGGCAGATAGCCACCTCCATTCGCAAGCTGAATGGTCGCTGGGGCTACTGCACGGAAACAACTCTCGCCCTGCTGAAACTCTTTGAAGAACAAGGTATGATTACTCGCGAAACGAGCGCAAAAAGGTCGTTAATTACTATCGTAAATTACGAGAAATATCAGCTTTTCGAGGATTCGGCAGAACGCAAAGCAGAACGGAAAGTAGAACGAAAATCCAAACATAATAAAGAAAAAGAAGAAATAATAATAAATAATAATATTAATCTCTCACTCACGCGCGAACAAGATTTAATTTTTATTGAGCAATTAAAAAGCGATGAGAAATTCTTCGAGGATGTGGCTGCAAGCCTTCACATTGAAATGCAAATGCTCAAAGAACTATACGAAGAATTTAGCAAGGCAATGCTCATAAAAAATAAATACCACAAGGACTGCGCCGACTACCGACAACACTTCTACAACTGGGTAAGCAAAGTCCTTGAAAATGCCGCGGAGTCTAAAAACACTGCTGATTATGGAAGAACAAGACAAAAAGCCGGCGTCGATAAATATGAAGCGCGTCGCGGAACTGGAGTCAGTGCTAAGACGGCAGATGACTTTCAAGAGTCGTTTTAGGTTCAATATGTCGGCAGACGATGCCGTCACTCTGCTCACGGCGTTCTATAAAATCGAAGTGGAAAGCCGATTGCGGCAGTTCAAATTTGACGCAAACACTCAAAAGAGTTTGTTGAAACTTGCCGAATACCTCACTTCGGAAGCCCCTCGCTTCGGCATTATGCTGTCGGGAACGTGCGGCAATGGCAAGACGACGCTTATGTACGCTTTTCAACAAGCATTGAATCATCTTGCCTATCATAAGCACTTCTCATTTATGGACGAGTATTTCAAGCCTCGTATGCGAATTGTTCACGCTTGCGAGATTACAGATCTCGCCCACGACGTAGAAGCATTTAGAGACCTTAAAAGGCTCTCAATGCTCGGCATCGACGACCTCGGCACAGAACCTGCCGAAATCGTTGATTATGGCAATCCAATCTACCCCGTCGTGAGGCTCATCGAACATCGCTACGAATCCCAGTCGTTCACGTTCATCACAACGAACCTCACGCCCTCTGAAATTCGCAAAAAGTATGGTGACCGTATCGCTGACCGCTTCAACGAGATGCTGCACGTCATCGTCTTTCAAGATGTAACATATCGTCGGTAACTTTACACTATGAGTAATGACCCTTACTACATATACCTCGACCTTGACCCTTATCTTGCACAATGGTTTGTGCATGATTCGGGCGGCACTCAGCCGGTGGAACTTCGCAAGCTCTCCACCGAGCGGAGAATACTCGAAGTGTTTCTCCAAAAACTGCCGCCAGGGGCTAAGCCGGACTTGAAAGACGACAGCAAAATCGAGATTGTAATCCCGGTAAGTCGCACCAAGCCTCCGAAATGCTACAACTATTTGCCTCGTCGGGCAAAAGAGGAACTGAAACGGTGCATTCGTAGCCGCTTTGTAATTCAGTTATGGAATGACTTACACTATCACGGCTACATCGGTCGCCGTCGTGACAATCTCATTTATGCTTGGATGGACGCTCACGGCATCGAATTGACAGAAACTAACTGGAACACCATTGCCAAAATATACATCAGGCAATATAAAAACTACCTACAAAGGGAACAATACAAGAAAAAAACAAAAAAATAGCCCAAAATAGTGGTTGATTTCCCCCTCCTATTTTGGAAGAGTATGTAACACTTTTTTTTAACAATTCATGAGAACTACGAAACAAATATTGCCGGGAGTCAAGGAGATTGGCTGGGTGCGGTGTGAGCACCTTGTGAATGACATCGCTCTGCGTGGCATTGCGATGATGCCGGTGCCTGTACTTACCGAAATTCACAATGTGCCGTTCTTCGATGAACCGACTTGCGAGTGTGTCACGGAGAACGACGGCGGCAACCGTACGGACACGGCGAAACTGAAGTTCGCCTCGGAGGACCTGCTGCCGCTGAAAGAACACCTTGCTTTCGTCGTTACCGCCATTGACGGGAACTCCTACATCATCGGTGCTCGTGAGACGCCGTTCCCGGTGGTCAAACTCACCATCTCGTTCGGCGATGCCGACGGCGAGGGTGCCGGCTTCATCTACGAAATCACGCACAAAGCGATTAAATCGCTCGTGCCGTGCGATAAATGATATTATGAGCATTCCATATTGAACACTCAATCCCAGTGTCATAAGTAAGAAAGATTGATATGTCTTGCCGTCGGTTCGTGATGAATAGACGGCTTTTTTCGTTTTTAGAGCTGCCTTTGAGGCGACACCTTTCTTGTTGTTGTGATTGATAAAGCGGAAAGTGTGGCCGTTGCCGTGCAGTCATTCATTGTCGCAGCCGTGGCTTTGTAGTCGAGGCGATTTGCCCTATCGGCTTTTCGTGGAACGGTCATATTCTCGGCTACGTTTCCCTCGCTGACCGCTACGCGCTCTCCGTGTGGCAGTCCTCTCTCGTTCTTCTTTCGCCCCTTTGTGCCGATGATGCAGCCCACGCTGTCGAATAACTCCGCACAAGTATCTCTTACTGCCGCACCTCGCCGAAGCGTCGCACCATTGGGTACGTCCTCTCCGTCCTGCAAGCGGCTTCCTCATCGGCTTTGCGTTGCAGTGAAGTTTGGTGTCTGTGTCTGCGAGTGTGGTAAGGTCAAAGCCATAAAGAATCTGCCGTCCACCGCCTTGCCTTCCGTGCCGCGATGCAGGGATTTCAACCGCTTTTTTATTGCGTCAATGGTGTTTCGGACGGCTCCAAGTGGAACGTGCGCCACGCTCTGCCTATTGTCTGCATCACCTTTTGTCCTCTTTCGCCTCTCGTTTTGACCCTGCGGGTTTTCATTCGCTAAATTTTATTTTACGCCGCAAAGTTATGGCATACCGCGGAACAGCAAGGGCAAGTTTGCACTCCGTGTTCCTCGCCGTTTCGGTACCCTGCAACGACGCAATCACCCTTGCTTTTGCGGCAATCCGCTCACAATGCCATTTTGTGGCAGTGTAAAATTTAAAATTTTAAGCAAATGAAAAATTCAATTCAAAACATCAAGGCTATCAGATTACAATTCGGCGACTTGACAATCACGGCAGAGGTGGAAGCACGCCTCGAAGAACTCGGCTTTACGCCTGAAACACTCATCGACGCAATAGGTGAACACAAAAGCGATTGCTCCGGCAATCCCAGCATCTACTGCGGCACATACGGCAAATACAGCGGTGAGAAAGGCATCTGCGGTCTGTGGATTGACCTCACCACGTTCTACGACTACGACGACTTTATCAACTTCTGCTTCGCAATCCACGCCGACGAGGAAGATCCGGAACTGATGTTCCAGGACTACGAGGCGTTCCCCAAGAAATGGTACGACGAATCGAGCTTCGACGAGGACAGCTTCGAGGCAGTAAGAGAATACAGCGACATGTGCGAGAAGTATTCGCCGGACGCTGTGGACGCTTTCATCGACTGGGGCTGCGAAGAACTCGAACATTTCGAGGACTGCTACGTCGGAGAGTACGACAGCGAGGAAGACTTCGCCAGAGAAATCGTAAACGACTGCTATGACCTCGAAAAGCAGATGGGGCATCTCGCCAATTACTTCGACTACGACGCTTACGCCCGCGACTTGTTCATGTATGACTACTATTACGACAACGGCAACGTTTTCCGCCACTATTAAAATAGTGTCAATCACAACGAAAGGGTCGCCTCAAAGGCGGCTCTTTTTATTCTTCTATAAAGCCTAAATTTATTGCAGCCTCATAAAATTCTCTGCATCTGTCTGCTCCATGAAGCGTATTATCCCAAATCATAAAATCTTTTTCATTTATGTTCAATTCTCTATCCTTACCACAAACTTGCAGAATCTTTTTTACCATTTGAATCTGTTTTTTCGTTGGCTGTTTTTCTGTCCAAAATCCCCAATAGGGTTGATTTTGGTAATCATCATTATTTCCAGCCCAACAACCTACCCAAATTCCACATATGTTCAAGCCAAATGAATATATTCCATTTTCGTCTAATTTATGACGGATATCCTCATATTCATTTTCAATTTCTTTTTGCCATTCTTTGACAAACTCAATTGATATAGGCCGAAGCAATTCTTTTAAAGCTTCGCTTAATTGGTCCACTTCTTTGAGTTTTTGCGTAACTATCTGCCAATTATCATCGGCAGTCTCGCCATTAAGAAGGCGTTTTTGGAGGTATTCTTGTAATTCCATTTTTAATATGATGCTACTCCGTGTTTGATATAACCCTTTTAGATACTCTGCAAATTGGTTCATACATGATTTTAATGGATTTTCACTCTTGGGTAGAGTTTCCGAAACATCAATAAGCCAATTTGCAAAATCTTTATGTATATAATAAGTATTATCGTGCAAACGGTGAAGAATTGTTTGGTCACATTTCTCACACCATTTCAATTTCGTCTGACAAAATGAATAATCTTTAATATCACACCAACACTCATATTGGCTTACAGCACATTTCCGTTGACCATTCGGCTTCTTCCAATCTTTTGGCAAACGTCCAACAGACTTACGAGGCTTTTTCCAAATAAATTTAGGCAAAACGATGATATAGATATTGTTTTCATCGTAGCCTTTCGCTTTTAGTTTTTGAATGTATCGTGCAAGTTGATTTAATTGAAAATCAGCACCTTTTAATTTATTTTCTATAATTATTGCATATTGTTTATCTAAAATTGACACATCAAAATGGTTCTTTTCTGCTTCAATTTTAGGCTTTATTATATGCAATTCCTTTTTGATAAAACGTTCTATAAATGACGAAAGAATTGGAAAATTTTTATTTTCACCTTTATATTGGAAAATCAATTTAATTATTTGACTTGTCACCGGTTCGGTTACACCTCCAATTAAATCAATTATGCTACATTCATACGGAGGTTTATTGGGCGAATTTTCAAGGACTAAATTAAACTCATCGCTGAAGTCCAACAATTCTTGCATAGATTGAATATGGACAGCATTATAGTCGTCCAAAAATTCCAATATTTTTTGTGCCCTCTTGATTTCCATATTGCAAAGTTACGATTTTTTGCGAGAAATCGTGTCTTTTGATGCGGCTTTATATAGAGGTAATTTTGTGGCAAAACAAAATGTGTTATGCCGCAAACTCAATACAATCTTCACCTGAAAGGCTTCGTCGGCGGTGCCGACTTTGACCGAAATTATGTCGATTATATCCTCGCCAAGAATGCCGGCAAGGAAGTGAACGTGCTGATTGACTCGCTCGGTGGCAACCTCGCCACTGCTCTCTCCATTGCCGCTGCTTTCAAGGACCACGGCAAGGTCAGCGTTCACTTTGTCGGCATGAATGCTTCCGCCGCTACTATCGCTTCGCTCGGTGCGGCTCACATCTCCATTGACAAGAACGCCATGTACCTCGTCCACAAGTGTTCGACGGCTTTCTTCGAATGGGGAAGCCTCAATGCCGACCAATTCCGCACCCTTATCGCCGACTGCGAAAAGGCTG
>CAJLWM010000037.1 GCA_905210415.1 uncultured Prevotellaceae bacterium | reverse complement strand
GGGTGTTGTCCACCGACGTGAAATTCAAAAAAATCTGACCTATCTTCGGGCATCGACGTGAAAGAAAAATCACTATCGGCGCGAAACTAAAACACCGACTGTGTGATGGCGGGTGATGAAATGTGCGTTAGCATCAACCCGATTCGGGCATTAGGGCTTTTATCTGACGCAAAACGAGTGATTTCGGCGAAATGATTTTGCCGATAGGAAATGAATAGATAATTTTGTGGTGGCAATATGCCAAAAACGGAATAAAAGCTTACGAAAGATATGAAATGCCTACATATTATCACTCCTGTAAAGGATTCTATAGAGTTGACTCTTGAGACTGTGAAATCGGTGCTTGAGAGCGATATAACTGTGCCTTACACCTACACGGTGTATAACGATTTCAGCACTGAGGAAAACACTCGTAGGCTTGCCAAGGCTGCTGAGGAGATGGGTTTTAACTTGGTGAATCTGAGTGACATCACCACGCATCCGTCGCCCAACTATCTGCTGGTGTTGCAGACCACTCGCCGCAAGGCTATTGCCGAGGATGCGGGATTGCTGATAGTGGAGAGCGATGTGACTGTGCGCAGCCACACCATTCAGGCGCTCTATGATGGTGCGCTTGAGCGCAACGATTGCGCCATTGCGGCCGCTGTGACGGTGGATGAGGATGGTGCGGTGAATTATCCTTACCTTTATGCTAAGTCGCACTATGGCGATGTGTTTGCCACTAAGAAGCATTGCAGCTTCTGCTGTTCGCTGCTTAAGCCGGAGTTTCTTCGCGCTTTTGATTTCGACACGCTCGATGCATCGAAGAATTGGTTTGATGTGACCATTTCGCACGAGGCTGTGAAGGCGGGTTTCAGCAACTATCTGTTTGCGTCGTTGCCTGTGTTGCACCGTCCGCATAGTAGCCGCCCATGGAAGCAGCTGAAATATAAGAATCCGCTGAAATACTATTGGCTCAAATTCACTCGCGGACTCGACAAAATCTAAGCGCGCTGGTCATCACAGGAAATAAGACATATCTGTAATCCTCCACATTCGTTGCTGGGGGATTATTTTTTGTAGAGGCTGTGGTAGAGGTCGGAGATCTTCTTGTAGAAGTGGCTATAGTCGAGCTCGGTGTTGAAGTCGTGACGCGCTCGGTCGCCTAAGCGCTGGCGCAGGGCTTTGTCGCTGATGAGGCGTTGTATGGCTGCTGCCAGTTGCGAGAAGTCGTTAGGCGTCACCATCAGTGCGTTCTCCTCGTTGTGCAGATATTCCACCTGACCGCCGTTGTTGGTGGCGATGTGTGCCTTGCCTTCCATCATATACTCGAGGTTGCTGATGCCGAATGGCTCGCGCCAAGTGGCTGGCAGTACGCCGAAATCGGCTTGCGCGATGAGTTGCTGCAGCTCGGGCTGGAATCCGAGGAACGACACGTTGCGCTGCATCTGGTTTACTTCTACAAACGAGCGTAGGTGCTTCATAAATCGTCGGTCGCCTTCTCCCACTATGGCAAGGTGAAATGTGGCCTTGTTGAGCTGTGTGAGTGCGCGTAGCAACACGTCCACGCCCTTTTCTTTGCACACGCGACCGTGAAACATTATCAGCGCCACGTCGCTTGGTATGTTGTAGGTGCTGCGTATGTCAATGGCTTTTTCGCCGGTGTAGATTTGGCGTATGCTGTCGTGTATCACTGAGGCGCGGCTGCGGTCGAAGTGCTTGGCGTGGTTGATAAACTCGTCGTAGGCCACTTGCGACACGAAGATGATGTGGTCTATCTCGTGCAGTATGCGGCGATACATGAAGTTGGTCTTAGGGCGCTCCACGCTGTGGCTGGTGAGCACCACGCGGTTGTTGCGGTTCTCTGATATGCGGCTGGCAAGCACTGCTGTGGCAGCGTCTTTCATATTGTGAACGTGCAGTATGTTGTGTCCGCGCTTTATCTGACGGGCAAGGCGGATAGGTGAGTCGAGGTCGCTAAGGCTCTTGAGCGGTAGGGTGGAGATTGGCACCTCAAGGCGACGAAAATGCTTGATGATTTTGGGTTGGTTGCGGGTGACGATTTCCATATAGTTTGTGCTTAACTCGCTGTGCATCTGCGCGGCAAGGTCGAATGCATATTGCTCTGGTCCGCCCCATTGCTTATCTGATACTATTTGGTATATATTCAGCATGATTTAGTATTGTTTGTCAAGGTTAGGGTTTTTATGGCGTTTTGTGAAAGTGCACATTGCGCTCGCTTTGTGCAAAGATAGTGAAAACCAAAGATAAAGGAAAGGAAATAGCATTTTTTTCTTGCAATTGTTGATTCAAAATTGGGGTAAAAAAGCATCAGCCCCGGTGACGCGTTGTGGCATCGCGGGGGCTGATGGGTGGTGATATAGTGAGCGAGAGGGCGCGTGTGGCTTTCTCTGCTAACGTGTGGCTAATGCTTATCGCTTGGGTATGTCTACCGACTTCTCGCTTGCGCCCTTGAGGTGCTCGCTGAAGAAGTCAACCAATCGCCAGTAGAAGTATTCGTCCATGTTGCCGAATCCGTGGCGCTGTTGAGGCAGGTAGAGCATGTCGAAGCGCTTGCCGGCGCGTATCAGGGCGTCGGCCACGCGAGTGGTGTTGGCAGGGTGCACGTTGTTGTCGATGTCGCCGTGCACAAGCATCAGGTGGCCCTTGAGGTTGCGTGCAATCTCTGGATTGGTGGAGATGTGGTAGACGAATGTGGTGTCGCCTTCGTCGGTCACTTTCTCCTTCACGCCGTGGTGTGTTTCGCTCCACCAGCGGTTGTAGATGTTGTTGTCGTGGTTGCCGGCGCACGACACGGCTGCCTTAAAGAAGTCGGGGTATTGGCAGATGGCTGCGGTGCTCATAAATCCGCCTCCTGAGTGGCCATGTATGCCCACGCGGTCGATGTCGATGTATTTATAGCGGTTGGCGAGTTGCTCGATGGCATATTTGTGGTCGGCGAGTGGGTAGTCGCGCATATTTCCGTAGCCGAAGTTGTGATACCACTTCGAGCGATTTGGGTGACCGCCGCGCTGTCCCACCGAGATCACGATGAAGCCGGCTTGTGCCAGACGGTCGGTGCGCACCGACATGCGTGTGAATGGGTAGTAGACAGCCTCAACCTGTGGACCAGGATATACATAGTCTACTATCGGATACACTTTGGTGGTGTCCATGTCGAATGGCTTATACATCACGCCGTAGAGGTCGGTGACGCCGTCGGCTGCTTTCACCTTGAATGGTTCGGGGAATTTATATCCGTTGGCGAGCAGTTGCGAGAAGTCGCTTTCTTCGAGTGTCATCAGGCGGTTTCCGGCGGTGTCGAATAGGGCGGTGCAAGGGATGGTGTTGACGCGTGAATAGTTGTCAACCACATAGCGGTTGGCATCGTCTACGCTCACCTCGTGGAAGTAGTCGCCGCGGGTGATGTTGCGCAGGCCGCTACCGTCGAAGTTCACGCGGTAGAGGTGTTCGTAGTAAGGGTTTTCGTTAGGGTCCATACCGCAGGCTGTGAAATAGATGGTGCGGGTGGCGTCGTCTACGCTCACCACATCCTCCACGTGCCAAGCGCCCTTGGTGATGCGGTTTTTGAGGTGTCCCTCAGCGTCATATAGGTAGAGATGAGCCCAACCGTCGCGTTCGCTCCAGTGGATTAGGTCTTTACCGGCGTTGGCGGTGAAGAGGGTGCGCAGTTGCTGATAGGTGTTCATGCGCTCTTCAATCAGTGGCACGATGGTGTCGGCTCCGATGGTGTAGCTGCACACGTCGATGCGCTTTAGGTCGCGGCTCGAGCGGCTCAGGTAGAAGCGGTTGTTGTTGCCAAGCCAAGTGACGGCCACATCGTCCTTGCTCATGTCCTTCTTCTTGATAGGTGCGCTGGCGAAGTCGATGGTTTGGTCCTTATATTTGGCAGTGTTTATCTCCTTGCGGCTGTTGTTGCTCATGTCGAAGAGGTAGACGTGCTGCACAGGGGCTTCCTTCTCGCCAGGCATCTGATATTTGTAGGTTTCGAGTGTAGGACGAGGCGAAGCCATGGCGTTGATCACCCACAACTCCTTCACTTGGCGGTTGTCCTCGATAGAGGTGAGGAAGTGGCGGCTGTCGGGCGACCACACGCCCCACACGCCGCGGCGCTTGCCGTTGCAGATGGTGTCGGTGTTGAGCGAGCTGTAAGGGATGCCGTAGCCGAAATCCTTAATGCCGTCGGTGGTGAGCTGCACCTCCACGATGGTGCTGTCCTTCTCGTCGATTTTTGCCTTCTCGTAGTCGGCAAAGCTCATGCGATAGAGGTTGAGGTCCTTGGCATACACCACGGTCTTCTTGTCGGGCGACACGTTGGCCCAATTCACGGTCTTATCCTCCTCCCACTTATCCTTGAGGTGAGTGAGGCGTTGGGTGTTGAAATCCCATTCAAAGAAGTATATCTTTTTGCCGCTCTTAGGTTTCTTGTCCTTCTTATCCTTGTCGGCCTTCTCATCAGCCTTTTCGTTGGTTTTCTTAGGCTTTTCCCACTCCTGCGACGAGGTGACTTGGAAGGTGAACGTGTGACCGTCCTCCTTAGCCTTTAGGTTGCTGATAGGCAGATGACGAGCCTCAAACGGGTCCTTCACGATCATGGTGAGTTGCGAAGCCAGATCGTCGCGGTTCCACAGCGGTGTTTTTTGGCGTGTTGCCGGGTTCACCACATACCAGTGAGTGCCATCGCTGGTCTTGTAGCTATACCAAAACATGCTACCGTTTTCCATCCATTGAGGCGACAGGCGAGTGCTGAAGAGCATAGTGTTGAGTTTTTCCTTAGTGAATTTCTCGGCTTGCAGATAGCCAGGCAGACGGTCGCCAGCATAAGCGGCCAGGGCGAGCGATGCCAAGGCAGCGCAAAAAGTGATGCGTAGTAGTTTCATATTTCCGATTTAAGTAATAATCTCTTTGTACAAAGATAGTGCAAACGAGGGAAATAAGCAACCGAGCTTGCTCGAGTTGCTATTTCAGAGTGTAGCCTATCTTATCCAACGATAGTGCAAAAGCATCGAATACTTATTCCTTTCTTGAGATTATTTGGTTGTGAATTGCTTTCATTTTTGTATCTTTGAACTATCAAAAGCATCTTAGTCTTGTGTGAACATATGTATCTAGTAGTTGTGAATTGCTTTCATTTTTGTATCTTTGAACTATCAAAAGCATCTGACATAAGGAAGCATGTCATTAATAGGTTGTTGTGAATTGCTTTCATTTTTGTATCTTTGAACTATCAAAAGCATCTTGTCATAGGAAATGTGTTTAACATTAAGAGTTGTGAATTGCTTTCATTTTTGTATCTTTGAACTATCAAAAGCATCTCATTCTCACGAAGCCATTGTTGTAAATTCGTTGTGAATTGCTTTCATTTTTGTATCTTTGAACTATCAAAAGCATCGCTCCAGTTCTTGCTTAAGAATCCTACCTTGTTGTGAATTGCTTTCATTTTTGTATCTTTGAACTATCAAAAGCATCTCAGCAACAGCACGATTAGCATTAACTGTTGTTGTGAATTGCTTTCATTTTTGTATCTTTGAACTATCAAAAGCATCTCAGCAACAGCACGATTAGCATTAACTGTTGTTGTGAATTGCTTTCATTTTTGTATCTTTGAACTATCAAAAGCATCTAACACAAGATGTGTTATAGAAAGCAACATGTTGTGAATTGCTTTCATTTTTGTATCTTTGAACTATCAAAAGCATCCCACTTCTATTGGCCACGCCCCACAAGCCGCTTTCATTTTTGTATCTTTGAACTATCAAAAGCATCGAAAACGCGTAAGAATAACCAACGATAGCCTTTCATTTTTGTATCTTTGAACTATCAAAAGCATCACGATACCTGTATCTCTCTGATATATAGAAAGATATAATACATATTAGAAATAAATTTTCAGGATGCTTTTAAATAAAAAATCTCGGCTTTGGTCGAGATTTTTTATTATAGCATATTGTGATTTTATAGAATTGTTATGATGTCTTAGAAAAGTTCTAATTGCTGAGGGCCTGGCTTGGTGGTGATGGTCTTTTTGCAGTAAAAGAGTTGCATTTCGCCGAATTGCTTGTCGGTGATGCAAAGTATGCCCACATTTCCGTTAGGCGGAAGCATATTTTTCACACGTTTTATGTGCAGGTCGGCCACCTCTTTGCTTGGGCAGTGGCGCATATATATTGAGAACTGAAACATGGTGAAACCGTCGCCCATCAAATCCTTGCGGAAGCGGGCGTAATCCTTGCGTTCCTTCTTGGTTTCGGTAGGAAGGTCGAAGAGTACAAGCACCCACATAATGCGATATTCGTTAAAACGGTTATTCATACCTTGGTGGAGAAAATGAGAGGAGAGTGTCAGTTGGCGAGGAATTACAGAGAAGGGTAGCTGATTTTGCGGGCAGATCCTTCAAAGCATTTATAGAGCGAGGCTGTGGTTTGAGCCATGGCAGTCATCAGTGGTCGGCGAGCGCCATCGATGGTAACGTCGAGTGTGGGAATAGCAAGCATACGTGCCTTAAGGTTGAGCGAAAGGTCGGAATAATCCTCACCGCTATTCACTATGTCCACCACCAGTTGGTCTACGTAGGGGCGGTAAGGCTCCATAATATCGTCGGCGAGGCAATATGCGTTGGCACGATTGCGGTGGTGAATGCCCAAAATAGGTAGCATTCCGCTTGCCACCAATGCGCGGGCCGTGATGGCGCGGAGTATGGCATAACCATAGTTGAGCAAATTGTTTGGAGGCAATTCTTCTCTGCCACGCACAAAGTCGGGCAGTGATGTAAACACCGATTTCCAATAGTATACGGCGGCGCGAGCCTCCAGATTATCGCTATCGCCACTTTTCACGTCAGCAGCCCAACGCATCATATTGGTTACGGGCGCTTTGGTGTTGAGGCGAAGAATGGCAGCCTGATTGCGTATTTTGGCTTGTATGGTCTGTTGCCATAGTTGTTTGCGTAGCGGAGTGGAAGAATACAGTTGGTTGCGAAAGCGCTCGTTCTGGGTGGTGTTGGCGCTTAGAGGCATCAGTAGCCCTATAGGCATGCGCGAACTGTCGCAGGTGATTACCGCCACATTGCTGCACATTAGCGCCTCAAGCAATGCCTGTGTGATGGTGATTTGCTTATGGTCGAGCACCACCACCCCTATGTCTTCGATAGGGATGGTGCGCACCGATTTTTCTCGTATCACTTCGCTCACATTGTCGGCTTTCTCCACCTCAGGTAGGCGGATTACCAACTGCTTATTGGTGAGACTCAAATAAGCAGGATTGCCGAAATAAAGCGTCCGCTTAATCATAAATATGGTATTTCTGGTTAATATTCGCCTATTGCTACAATCTGACCTACATTATTAACTCGCACTTTGACTACCTTTTTTAGGTTATTTAATGCGGTAATTCGTTTCCAAGTTGTGCCTCGTAAGGTGCTATTGTCAACAACTTGTGTCTCTAAGTGATGTCTGAAAACATAATCTTTTGTAGAGAACTTTTGCACACGATAAAGATGCTTGCTTACCAAAGAATAGATATTTGGGTCAATCAAATCAATCTCCGTAGGGTTGAATGTCATTACATCTGTAGGTTTACCATTTTCGTCAAGCGCATATTCTGGGAATACGAAATATTCGTTTTGCTTGAGAGTGAAAAGGAAATTCCATCCCTTATCGCTATTGTAGTTTTTGTCAATTACAGGAAGTCCCAAACTCTTGCTTGCTGCGGCTTCAAATAACGACACTATATGTTCTTGATAATTGCCGTCAGCGTCTATGAAGATAGCCACGTGATGATTGTTGCTGGTGCTCACATAATCGGTAGGGATGTTCTTGCCATCCTCTGTGAGGATAGCGAAGCCGTTATTATCACGCTTTTCATGCAGTGGCGTTGCCACGTTCACGCCCTTAATCGCTACAGACTTTATGCTTATGCCTTTTGCTTCATTGAGCCAAATAGGGTTCTTGTCAAGGTTGACAAATGCTTTTTTTGCGTCGCCACCATATTCGTCAAGACGAGCCTTTAGAATACGTTTCACACCATCGTCAACCACTTTATCGAGTTTTAGTTCTGGTGTGATTGGCTTGCGAATGGTGAATATTTCATCAAAAGTCTTGGTTTTCACTTGCTCAGGCACGCACTCGGTGTGCTGCTCATTGAAATACAGAGGCTTTTTAGCCAGAGAATTAGTGCCAGTGAAAGCTTTCTTTGCATCACCTCCAAATGCTTCGAGACGAGCAAGCAATGCCTCACGATAGGTTGGACTGCACACAGTGGCAATCTTTTCGGCATTGAATGTGCTTCCCACTTTCTCAGTCTTAACTACTGCCACAAGACGTTTTCCATAAACAGTTTCGTTGTGTAGTTGACCGCGTGGCGTGAGTTGCGTGGTCTTGTTTGTGCCACCTTTTTTCTTGGTGATATTGGTGTTGATGGTAGCCACTTTGTTTTTGGCTTTTATCGAAACAAGTATATTATCTAATTGTCTTAAAGCCTCGTGGCGTATACCCTCAAATGGCGGGTTGAAACGCAAGTGATTGTCTTTCTCGTCGCGGTGCAATTCTTTCTGCTCTATGGCGTAAATTGTCCCTGCCTTGTCGCTGCGTGCATTGAGGTTATTTAGATATTGTATGTGGCTTGGCTTGGTGAACGCGATGGTGATAGCGTCCATTGCGTGGTGGCGATGGTCGTTGCGTTTGGTCCAATCCTTGATTCGTCTTACCTGTTGACCGCTGTGATTGGTAAATATCTCGGTGAGTCCAAGTTGAGAATATTTGTCCCAATTAAGTTCTTTGAGAGCATCAACAAGTTGCCAATCATCGCGTAGGCGATCGGTGATGCTACCGGTGGTTGAAACCACCACGCGGGTGATGTCGTAGAGCATTTCCTTTGCTTTTTTGGCGATGTATTGCGAGTCGCGTAGGTCACGGTTGATGAAGTCGCTTGGGATATCTGCTTCACGAGCGATAAGATTTCTATATTTTGTTTTTGAGCCCGGCTTATCGAAATGTTTTTTCACCTTTGTTAGATACTGTTCGGCGTACTCCTTGCCGTATTTATTAAGCACGAAATCATAAGCCGTGAGATTGCTTTTCTCTCGGTTTATATCGCGAGTTTCGAGGGTCTTATTAGAGAAAGAGTCATCGAACAACTTTGCTTGAGGTATGATGTGCTCGATATCAAAATCTCCAGAGAAAATCTTTTCTTCTGGAATGTAAGTGTTAGAATATAAGGTTTTATATTCGTTAACAGCCAATTCCTTATAAAGACGATAGCGAATAATGTCGTTGCGGCTCACGTGGTCTGACCCTGTGAGCTCGGAAACCTTTTTGCGTATCTTTTCCATTTCATTAGTGGCTTTAGAAATTGCTTCAGTGGCATTTTTACGTTCATCTGCCGATTTCTTCAATTCACGAGCCAATTCAATGTGTATTTCATCAAAATAGTGATTGCCAGTGGCTTCGTCTATTTTGCCATATTGAGCATTCAATTCGTTCACCACATTGATCATCTGATTGAGAATTTTCTCTACCACAGGATTGCGTAGCGCACCCTTAGGCAATATTTCGAGGTTGCCTTTCAGAGGGCGGCTTGCTATTTCTTCTTTTGTCAGAGAGGCTGCAGAATGGCGGTAGCCTGCCGATTGGCAAGCATCGCTATAGATTTGCCCTTGTTGGAGAAATGGCAATATTTTAAGCATTGCTTTTGATGACAGAGAACCATAGTCTTGCTCAAACATTATTTTTGCTATCACCTCGGCATATTCTTTGCGTTCAAAACCTGTGATTTCTTGAATGTGTGCAATCAGTTTCTCATTGCCAGTTGTTGATTTGTCGTCAACGTAGGAGTATAGCAAGTGCCAAAGTCGGTATAAGGCACTTTTTTGCATTGACTCGGTGTCGGTGTATGATGGAGGCGTGAGATAATCTGTTTTATATCCCAATCCTTCAAACACACGCTTTAAGGTGTCAATTCTTTCTGAAGCACTACGCAATTTTTTTAGGCTTTCTGCGTCGTGTCCAGTCATTTCATACACTTCAGCAAAAGCGTCAAATAGTCTGGCTTGTGTGGTGTTGCCTTTTATTTCCTTATAGTTGAGACTATATTCATCGTCTTTTTGATTTTTAAGGCCAAAGAGTTTTAGTATCTGGGCGGAAGAAATTTTGTCGCAGATAGATAGCTCGTCGTGAAGCAGTTGGCGCTCGTCGTTTGTTAGAGGACGAGGGTCGTCATTGTGGCATATCGTAATATTGTTGATAGCCTGCCAAATTCTGAATTCTTGGAACAGAGGTGAAGATTTAGGTGCTACGCGCAACCCCACCATTTTCTCACGCACTTTATCTCCCTCGGTCACTTTGATTTTTCTTTGCTCAAATTCACATAGAGAAATCAAAGATTTTTGGGACTTCAATCTACGTTGGTAGAATATCACCACGTCGCGAATATCACTCTTTAATTCAGGGGTAAGTTCGCGGTGATATGTTGCTTGGGTGTCCCAAATGGTTTCAAATTCGTCAAGATAGTCTTGGCGGTAAAACACATTATTTTTAATGCGATAATGAGGGTCTTTCTGTATGTTGTCGTAGAGGTATTGCCCAATGGTCTGCTTGTTGAAAAATAGTTCCTTGCTACGGTCACTGATAGACCCAAGGTATCCACTTGAACTGGATATCGCGCCATTTACATCGCATATTGCGGCAGCCAATTGGTCGAGATTGAGCTTTTCGGAAAGAGCGTTCACGCGCCAACTATATGAAGCGATTAGTCGTAGATTTTTATCCTTTACAGAAGCTGTGGTTATTTGATAAGCAGCATAGAAGTATTTTGAGGTGGCTGTTTTGCTTTTGTCTGCGATGTCATGTCGGCATTTGTCTGTAAGCACTTCTGGATAGAATTGCTTTTGAAAATTCCATATTTTATCGAGTTCGGCGATTAAATCCGAACGATAGAAAGATGGCACATATCGCTTACCTGTTTCAAGCAAACGTAATGTGAATTGGCCAGGAGTGATACCTTCTTCATAAAGAGATTTTGCGATAGCCATACCATCAATCAGCGAGCCTTCTTCTTCGTTTTTTGCTTTACGACTGCTTTTATAACCACGCTTTTTGTTTATCATAAGCAGAATTCGGGCAAATTCTTCAAGCGTAACCTCGTCAGTAGCTGCTTTAGCACGCAGGCTGTAGGTTTCAAATGTGCTGTGATTGCCATTTTCTGATAATATGGTGTCGTTGGTTATAAATCCGTTTTTGCGTAGGATATCCAATAGAGCATTGCGACGTAGTTTGTAACGCTGCAGATTGCGGCGCATGCTTCGTTTTAATGTCCTGTCGGCATTGGTGGTGATGCTTTTGCCGGTTTCGAAATTGTTCTTTTCGTCAACGGTAAGAGGGTTTACTCTCACGCCAGCTTTGATGATGCTTGACTGTTCTTCATCAGTGGTGGCTTGGTTAACAACTGCCCAGCCGATGCTGGCTGTGCCAAGGTCTAATCCTAATATTCGTTTCATACTATCTGGGGTATTTAGATGTATAGATTAATCATTTTTGTAAAGTTATAAAATTTTCAAGAGAGTATGAATTTTTTGCATTAAAATTTTGTTTTATAGATAAAAGTGCTTAGATTTGCAGTACAAAAATGAAAGCAATTCACAATAAGGATTATTCCGTTGTGAAAACATTTAAAGCGGAACGCCCCTCAAAAGGTGTTTCGTTTTTTTTGTATGTGGCTGAGATGCTGCGTGTGTGAGGGGGGATGCGAGAAGCCCCGGGCGCTGGGGCGTCTGGGGCTATGTGTGGATTGCTGTTTCGGTGTTTTAGGGGCTCGTTAGTTGAGGGTGTAGGTGATGGTGGTGACCACGCGCACGCGCTTGATGTGTGGTGAGTTGGCGTCGCGGTCTTCGATGGAGATTTGGCCTTGCGAGGCGTTCTCAATGCGTCCGAGTCGGCTTTGGCTCACGTCGGCAAACTGCTTGGCTGTTGTGCTGGCGTTTGCTATTGCTTCGTCCATCATTTTGCCCTTGATGCTATTGAGCGAAGTGTAGTCGTAGCGGATAGGGTTTTCGTAGTCGCCGCTTACGATGGCGATGCCGTCTTTGAGCAGTTCGCCCTGTCGAGAGAGCAGCGAGCGCACTTTATCAACCTTGCCCGACGTAACGGTGATCACTGATGTGATGTTGTAGCGATAGTTCGACTGGTTTGATGAGTATCGCTCGGCGTTGAGGTCGATAACTACAGGCGCGTTCACGCTAATCTCGTCGTCGGTTAGTCCGCCGGCTTTGAGGTAGGCGATGATAGCGGCGTTAGTGGTGCGAATCTTAGTGTAGAGGCTTGGCAGGTCGTTGCCAATCTCTTTAGATACGATAGGCCATGTCACTTTGTCGGCAGGCACTTCCATTTCGGCGAGTCCTTTCACGGTCACGCGGCGGTCTTTGTTTACGAAGTCGTCAACGCCCCATTTGATGCACACGCCCAGTATCACTATGCCCAGGGCAAGCAATGCTGCTTCGATGATGTGGTTTGTTTTCATAGTTTTATGAATTTATTGTTCTGTAGGTATTTTGACTGAAAAAGCGGGCGGAGGTTTAACCCAATTCGGTCGTATATGCTTGAATGGATTTCGGAATTTTAGAAGCGCAGATTTTGTCAAGCCCTGATTACAGAATGGGGGAAGAAAAACAGATGTGGAAATAGGTGGTTAGATCTTTGATTTTGCTGTGTGCCAATTGCCCCATTTCAGGCGTGCCAGGAATATCATGCCGCGGAAGCAGAGTTCGATGCACATTGCCACCCACACGCCTTTGAGGCCCATGCTTGGTGCCAAGGCGAGCGCCAGAGTGAGGCGCACCAGCCAGATGCTGCTGAAATTCATGATGCAAGGCACGAGGGTGTCGCCTGCGCCAACAAAGATGCCGTAGCACACTATCGCGGCCGCAAACATCGGTTCGGCAAACGCCTCGATGCGCAGAATCTCGCTGCCGAGGGCAATGATTTCGGCATTAGGAGTCATGGTCTGCATCATCAGCGGAGCGGCAATATACATCACTGCTCCGGATAGCGTCATGATGGTCATACCCAGCAGTAGCGATAGGGCGGCGAAGCGTCGGGTGAGGTCGTTGCGACGAGCGCCGATGCTCTGTCCCACGAGTGTGGTGGCAGCGTCCGATATGCCGTAGCCCGGCATATAGCATAGGCTCTCGGCGGTGATGCCAAACGAGTTGGCTGCGATGGAAATCGGTCCCAACGGCGCCACGATGGCAGTGGTGGCAATCTGCGCACCACACATCACTGTGCGCTCCATACCCATAGGTGTGCTTATCTTGAAAGCCTTGCGCAGGATGGAAGCAGTGGGTCGGAACGAGCCCTCCTCGCCGATGATGCTCAGTTCGCGCGAGTGGCGAAGCAGATACCACATCATTATTGCGCCCGTGATGACAAAGGCTATGGATGTGCCGAGGGCTGCTCCGAGCACGCCCAGTCCGGCGCCGGGCAGCGTGAACGAGAAGCCGCCGATGGTGAAGTGGTGGGTAGGGAAAATGAGTATGAAGTTAAATATGATGTCGAGCACGTCCATGAATATGCTCATGGTGCTCGGTATCTTCATGTTGCCACTGCATCGCAGCATGCTGCTGGATAGGTAGAATATCTGTACGAAAGGATAGGTGGCAGCGTAAACAAAAAAGTAGAGCGACGAATCGCGGCAGATGGTGCTATCGCCGCCGAGCCATTGAGGCAGATGGAAACTGATGGCCATGCCCACGGCGGAAAGCGCCACAGCGAAGATGGCGGCAGTGGTGATGGCTTGGCGAAGCACTTGGCGAGCGCCCACGTTGTCGTTGGCGCCGATGCGGTGTGCCACCTGCACCGAGAAGCCGGTGATGAAGGCGAAACTCAATCCGCCAAAGAGCCAGATGGTGGTAGACACCAATCCCACCGATGCGGCTTCGTTGGCGCCGAGGCGTCCGAGCATCGAGGCATCGATGTATTGCATAAGAAACGACGAGAGTTGGGCAAGTATGGCGGGCGCACTCAGTTTGGCAGTCAGCGTGAGTTGTTGGCGCAGCGTCATCGGTTTGCCGTCGCGAATCAGAGAGAGTAGGGCGTCTTTAGAATTTTGTTCCATAGTTTTGTTTATCGTATGCAAAGTTACGAAAGAAACTGTGTATCGTGTCAACCATCGTCGCGGAAAATTTTTCGCTCATCCAAAGGTCGTCGAAATAATTCCAGGTCGCGACCAACGGATTGCAATGTTCCACGTGAAAACAAACGATTGACGCTGATGCTCAAGTATTGAGCGAAAATTCGCCTCCGATTTAACCAAAAAATCCCACCAATTTATTGAGTGGTGACGAAATATCGTATTCTCAGAGGGTTAAAAATGGTGTAATGCGCTGTGATAGTGTGATTTGGGGTGAAAAATGCGTGTTTTGGAAAAACTTCAGAAAAATTGCGAAAATGCCCGAAATGGTTTTTTGTCTGAAAATCACCGCAAAAAAGTGGAAAAATGAGTAAATTTGCATATTTAACGTGTATTCTCGGTTTTTGAGAAAAATAGAGATTATAGAAAAATTTACTATATGGTATTAAATTATATTTGGGTAGCTTTCTTCTTTATCACTTTTGCGGTTGCGCTCATCGACACGATGGTGAATGGCAATCTCTCGATATGGAGCGACATCATGAATGCGGCATTCAATTCGTCAGCTCAGGCATTCGAGATTTCCATTGGCCTCACTGGCATCCTTTCGTTGTGGATGGGTCTGATGAAAATAGGCGAACGCGGTGGCATCATCTCGTTCTTCGGCAGAATGATCAGTCCGCTCTTTTCGCGCCTCTTCCCGTCGGTGCCAAAAAATCATCCGGCGCTCGGTGCGATATTTATGAATGTCTCAGCCAACATGCTTGGCCTTGACAATGCCGCCACTCCGCTCGGATTGAAAGCTATGCAGGAATTACAGTCGATCAATTCGAAGAAAGACACCGCCACCGATGCGATGTTGATGTTTTTGATACTCAATTCGTCGGGCTTGTGCTTGATACCAATCGGAGTGATGATGTATCGCGCCCAGTGCGGTGCTGCCAATCCCACCGATGTGTTCGTGCCTATTCTCATAGCCACCACCATAGCCACCCTGGCAGGCGTGCTTGCCCTTTGCATCAAGCAGCACATCAAGATTGACAAGGTGCTGCTGGCGTTTGGTCTGGGTATGCTGGCGTTTATCGTTGGGGTAGTGACGTTTTTCGCGCAACTCTCGCAAGAGGATATTCAGAAGTATTCTAGCTTCTTCGCCAATTTCCTGCTGTTGACGGTGATTGTGGCGTTTCTTGCCAGTGGCGTGATTAAGCGCATCAACGTGTATGACGCCTTTATAGAAGGCGCCAAAGACGGCTTTAAGACGGCGGTGATGATTATCCCATATTTGGTGGCAATCCTCGTGGCAATCGGGTGTTTTCGCGCATCTGGCGCCATGTCGGTGCTCGTAGATTGGATTACCCAAGCCGTAGGAGCGATGGGATTCGACACCGAATGGGTGGGCTCGTTGCCAACGGCATTGATGAAGCCATTGAGTGGAAGCGGATCGCGCGGAATGATGGTGGATGCGATGAATACGTTCGGCGCCGACTCGTTTGTGGGTCGTGTGGCATCGTGTCTGCAAGGCTCCACCGACACCACATTCTACATTCTTGCCGTGTATTTCGGCAGTGTGGGAGTGAAGAAAACACGCTATGCCGTGCCATTCGCACTCTTTGCCGACGTGCTTGGCAGTATTGCAGCAATTTTTGTGGCTTACTTCTTCTTCGGTTAAGCCGAGGGGGTAGGTTTGCGATAAAGATATTTAGTAATTGTCGATAATTTTGTGATTATCGGCAATTTCTCTTTTTTATAAATAGAAATAATTCGTTAAAAACCGCTATCTTTGTGGATATGACAGAAATAACTTATTTGGCACAGCAAATTGAGATGCCAGAATTTAATCAATCGGCTGTGAATGAGTGGATTGAGCAAGTAGCACGCAACCATAATAGGGTTGTGGGTCCGCTCACATATATATTTTGCAGCGATGAAAAGATTCTTGAAGTAAATCGCCAATTCCTTCAGCACGACTATTTTACCGACGTAATCACGTTTGATTATAGTTCGCATAAGCGCATCAGCGGCGATATATTCATATCGCTCGACACTGTTCGCAGTAATGCGGAATTATTTCAACGTGCTTATAATGAGGAGTTTATGCGTGTTGTGATACACGGCGTGCTTCATCTATGTGGTATTAACGATAAGGGACCAGGCGAACGAGAAATCATGGAGGCTCACGAAAATGCTGCCCTCGCCTTGCTGCCCGAAAACGTGTTTTAAGGTATGAAATTTGAATATGATGTGATAGTAATCGGCGCGGGTCACGCCGGATGTGAAGCCGCTTGCGCAGCCGCCAATCTTGGTTCGGCTACGCTGCTGATCACTATGGATATGAATAAGATTGCCCAGATGAGCTGCAATCCCGCTGTGGGAGGTATAGCCAAAGGGCAAATTGTGCGTGAAATAGATGCCTTGGGCGGACAGATGGGTATTGTCACCGACCGTTCGTCAATACAATTCCGTATGCTCAACCGTAGCAAGGGCCCTGCTATGTGGAGTCCTCGCTCGCAAGCCGACCGCATGCGCTTTATGGAAGAATGGCACCATGTGGTGGAAAATACGCCGAACCTCTACATGTGGCAAGACGCCGTGGTAGAGTTGCTGTTTGATGGCGACAAGGTGTGTGGCGTGCGCACCGCGGTGGGTGTGGAATTTCGTGCTGGAGCGGTGGTTCTCACTGCGGGCACCTTCCTAAATGGACTAATGCATATCGGCCCCGTGCAGATGCAGGGCGGACGCATTTCTGAGCCAGCCAGCCATGGAATCACCGAGCAATTGCGCCAAATGGGCTTCACTACCGACCGTATGAAGACCGGCACTCCAGTGCGACTAGATGCACGCACCATCGACTATTCGCTCACTAAGATACAAGACGGCGACAACGATTATCATAAGTTCTCGTATTTACCAGAAGTGCATCGCACGCTCAAGCAGCGTCCGTGCTATATCGTTTACACCAACGAGGAGGTGCATGATGTGCTTCGCAAGGGTTTGCCAGAATCGCCGTTGTTCAATGGTCAAATCACATCAATCGGTCCGCGTTACTGCCCAAGTATCGAGACAAAAATCGTTACATTCGCCGATAAAACCGAGCATCAGTTGTTCATCGAGCCAGAAGGGGAGAATACACAGGAGATGTATCTCAACGGATTCTCATCGTCGTTGCCGTGGCGCATACAGTTTGAGGCATTGAGCAAGATACCTGCGTTTAAGAATCTGCAGATATATCGCCCAGGCTATGCCATCGAGTATGATTTCTTCGACCCAACACAGCTGAAGCATACGCTCGAAACCAAGCGCGTGCGCAATCTGTTCTTTGCGGGTCAGGTGAATGGCACCACAGGATATGAAGAAGCCGCAGGCCAGGGACTGATAGCCGGCATCAATGCGCATCAGCGCGTGGCGGGAGGCGAGGACTTTGTTCTTGGTCGCGACGAAGCATATATTGGAGTATTGATCGATGATTTGGTTACAAAGGGCGTTGATGAGCCATATCGTATGTTTACCTCGCGTGCCGAATATCGCATCTTGCTGCGCCAAGATGATGCCGATATGCGCCTCACTGAGCGCTCCTATCGTCTCGGTCTTGCCACACAGCGTCGCTACGATCTGATGGTGAGCAAGCGCAATCAAATCAATCGTCTTGTGGAATTCTCCAAGTATTTCTCGATAAAGGCGAGCATAATAAATCCAGAGTTGGAGAAGGCTGGGTTGCCAACCCTGAAGCAGGGCACAAAGCTTTACGATCTTATTCTTCGTCCGCAATTGTCGATTGCAACACTTGCCACAATGGTGCAACCGCTCGCCGACGAGATTGCTCAGATAGAGCAGGAGCGTCGCGAGGAAATTGTGGAGGCTGCAGAGATTCTGATCAAGTATCAAGGCTATATCGAGCGCGAACGAATCATCGCCGACAAGATACAGCGTCTTGAGAGCATGAAGCTTCGCGGCAAGATAGTTTACTCCGAGATAAAGGCGTTGAGCACCGAGGCTCGTCAGAAGTTGGAACGCATTGATCCCGACACCGTGGCACAAGCTTCGCGCATCCCCGGTATTTCGCCGAGCGACATCAATATTTTGCTCTTATTATTAGGAAGATAAACCAAAATTGTTTCACGTGAAACACTAACATAAACAATCAAATAATGAAAACCGAAAAAATTGAGAAAGTAAAAAACCTTATTCGTACGATTCCTGATTTCCCAACAAAGGGTATTATGTTTCGTGACCTCACCACTGCATTCAAAAATCCAGAAGGTATTGCGATAATCGCCGAATATATCGAAGAAAAATACGCAAACCTTGGCGTCACAAAGGTTGTGGGCATCGAGGCTCGCGGATTCATCGGTGGTTCAATCCTCGCACACGAGTTGGGCGCTGGATTCGTGCCATTGCGCAAGCCAGGCAAATTGCCAGCCGACACTATCAGCAAGACTTACGAAAAGGAGTATGGAACAGACACCATTGAGATACACCGCGACGCTATCACTCCCGACGATGTGGTGGTGATACACGACGACCTCTTGGCTACTGGCGGCACTATGCTCGCTGCGTATGAATTGGTGAAATCGATGAACCCAAAGAAGATTTATATCGATTTCATCGTAGAACTTTCGGCACTTGGCGGTCGCAAGTTGTTCCCTGCCGACGTGCCAGTAAACGCAATGATAGTGTATTAATGCCCGCTGTTGGCTGAGAAGAAGTGCGCGTATGCTATGACACCAAGCGATGAACTGAAACTGAAGATTAGTTTGCTCCCCGAATGTCCGGGCGTGTATCGCTACTACAACAAGGATGGGGTGGTGATATATGTGGGTAAGGCAAAAAACCTCAAGCGCAGGGTGAGCAGTTATTTCAACCGTGTTCACACGGTGGCTCGCACCAATATGCTTGTGCGTCACATCCACGATATGCAGTATACCGTGGTGCGCACCGAGGAAGACGCGCTTCATCTCGAGAACAGTATGATCAAAGAATATCAGCCGTACTACAACGTGCTGCTGAAGGACGATAAATCTTATCCGTGGATATGCGTAACCCATGAGTCGTATCCACGGGTATTTATTACCCGAAATAAGCCAGAGCGGGGGGCGAAATTGTTTGGTCCCTATGCTCACTCCAATATGGCTCGGGCCGTGCTCGACGTGATACGCAAGATTTATCCCATACGCACCTGCCGACATAATATCGATAGCAACACCATTGCGCGTGGCACCACGCCACTGTGTCTGCAATACCACATCCACAATTGTGAGGGGTGTTGTCGCGGACTGGTGAGCGTAGAGAAATATGGCGAATATATCGATGGAATCAAGAAAATCCTCAATGGCGACACGTGCGAATTGCTCAACCATCTGATGTCGGAAATGACCCGCCTTGCCGGAGAATTGCGATTTGAGGAAGCACAGCAGTTGAAGGAGAAGTATCTGCTCATCGAGAAATATCGCGCCAAGAGCGAGGTGGTGAACCAGCAACTGCACGATGTGGATGTGTTCTCGTTGCTGCGCGACGACGACTCGGCGTATGTCAACTTTATGCACGTTCGCAACGGATCGGTGGTGAAGACCCTCACGCTGGAATATAAGACACGCCTCGATGAACCCGACGAGGAGGTGATGTCGATTGCTATCGACGAATTGCGCGAGCGGTTCGACCTGCAGTTGCGCGTAGTGCTTGTGTCGGTGATTCCAGATGCTGAATTTGAGAACGTGAATTTCTTCGTTCCTCAGCGCGGCGACCGCAAAAAGTTGCTCGACCTCTCGCTCCAGAATGCGAAGCAATACAAGATGGAAAAACTCAAGCGAATGGAGAAGCTCAATCCCGACCAGCGTGTGATGCGCACATTGCTCACCATGCAGCGAGATTTCCGTTTGAAAGAGTTGCCTCGCCATGTGGAATGTTTCGACAACTCCAATATTCAAGGCACAAATCCCGTGGCATCGTGCGTGGTGTTTCGCAACGCCAAACCGTCGAAAAGAGACTATCGTCATTTCAACATCAAGACGGTGGTTGGCCCCGATGATTTTGCCTCGATGAAGGAGGTGCTTACGCGACGCTACACCAGGCTGATGGAGGAGGGCGAAGAACTGCCGCAACTGGTGGTGGTAGACGGTGGCAAGGGACAGCTGAGCGCCGCCGTGGAAGCATTCGATGAAATGGGCATACGTGGCAAGGTGGCGCTGGTGGGCATCGCCAAGCGACTGGAGGAAATTTATTTCCCTGGCGACAGCATTCCGCTCTACATCGATAAAAACAGCGAGTCGTTGCGAGTGGTGCAGCATCTGCGCGACGAGGCACACCGCTTCGGCATCACGCATCACCGCAATCGCCGTAGCCGTGGTCAGATCAGCACCGTGTTTGATGGAGTGAAGGGCATTGGCCCGAAGACCCACGAGGCGCTGATTAAGCACTTCAAGAGCATGAGGCGGGTGGGCGAAGCGAGCATCGACGATGTGGCTGCCGTGATAGGGCGCAAGAAGGCAGAGATAGTATTTAATGTTTTGAATAGCAACAAGATAACTACAGAAATAAACAATGAGAATAGTGATTCAACGGGTGCAGAGAGCATCAGTAACGATTGATAATGAGCGTGTTAGCGAGATAAGACAAGGCTTAATGATATTGGTGGGCGTGCGCGAGGGCGACGAACTCGCCGATATGCAATGGCTCGCTGCAAAAGCCGCCGCCATGCGCATTTTCGACGATGAAAACGGCGTGATGAACCGTAGTGTGATGGATGTAGACGGCGAGATACTTGCCGTGAGCCAATTCACGCTCAACGCATCCACCAAGAAGGGCAATCGCCCATCATATATCCACGCTGCAGGCCATGAGGTGGCAGTGCCACTCTATGATGGTTTCTGCCAGGAATTGGAGAAAATCACCGGTAAAACGGTAAAAAAAGGTGTCTTCGGCGCTGATATGAAAGTGGAGTTAATCAACGACGGACCGGTGACGATTATTGTAGATTCCAAATTAAAAGAGTAAATTTGCCGTTATGACAATCAGTGAAGCCCAAGAGAGGGTTGACAAGTGGATAAAAACCTACGGCGTGCGCTATTTCAGCGAGCTCACTAATATGGCTATTCTCACCGAGGAAGTGGGAGAGGTGGCGCGTGTGATGGCTCGCAAGTATGGCGACCAGTCGTGCAAACCGAGCGATGAAGACCACAATCTCGCCGATGAACTCGCCGATGTGCTGTGGGTGCTGATGTGCATTGCCAATCAAACGGGCGTGGATCTCACCGAGGCTTTCAATGCCAATCTGGAGAAGAAAACGCAGCGCGATAGCGAGCGTCATAAGAATAACCCAAAATTGACAAAATAATTATTAACTATAAAAACCCATTTAGAATTATGGAACAAAACAAATATCTTCAAGCTGTGGAAAGCAGCAATGTGAATACCGACGATGCTGCGGTGAAGGCCGAAGTGGCAGCGCTGCTCGAAAAGCACAGCGCAGAGAATGCCAATGGTGAGGTGTATCAATTCTTGCTCAACTGCATAGACCTTACTACCCTCAGCACCGACGACAGCGAACGCTCGGTGGCTGCGTTTACTCAGCGCGTGAATGATTTTGAAACAAACTATCCAGCCTACAAGAATGTGGCTGCAATCTGCGTATACTCTAAGTTTGCCGATGTAGTGCGCGAAAACCTCGAAGTGTCGAGCGTAAACGTGGCTGTATGTTCTGCCAATTTCCCATCTTCACAAGCTCGCTTGGAAGTGAAGACTGTAGAAACTGCACTTGCTGTGGCCGACGGTGCCGACGAGGTTGACATCGTGTTCCCAGTGAACTATTTTGTGGATGGCGCATACGAGGAAATCGCCGATGAAATCTCAGAAATCAAGCATGCTGCTAAGGATGGCGACCGCGAGGCTCACCTCAAGGTAATCCTTGAAACCGGTTTGCTCAAGACTGCTGCAAACATCCGCACTGCTTCGATTCTATCGATGTATTCGGGTGCTGACTTCATCAAGACGTCTACAGGTAAGATTTATGAAGGCGCCACAGTGGAGGCTGCTTATGTGATGTGCCAATGCATCAAGGAATATTATGAGAAGTGTGGCCGTATGGTAGGCTTCAAGGCTTCGGGTGGCATCCGCACCAGCGCAGATGCTGTGAAGTATTACACCATCGTGAAGGAAGTGCTTGGCGAAAAGTGGCTCACTAACGAATATTTCCGTATCGGAGCATCAAGTCTTGCCAACAACCTCTTCGCTGACATCACAGGCGAATCGGTTAAGCCATTTTAAGCCCCACTGACGGATTTTCTCCGTCGCGACGATAAAATATATGCCCAGAACGCAAAACGCGCGTCCTGGGCTTTATTTTTGGGTTAATTCCTAATTCCTGAATTGGGAGTGTGCTGATTTTAGCAAGTGGTGGGCGATGCAGCGACAGCTACAGGTGTCATTTGGGCGTCACCGTCACGCTGCTTTCGTAGGAGCGCACGCCATCGGGGGCAATGATATCCACCAGCAGACGATACTCTCCGGGAGTGTC
>CAJLWM010000036.1 GCA_905210415.1 uncultured Prevotellaceae bacterium | reverse complement strand
GGCCTCATTCCCGAAAGCGAGTGCAAAGTTATGCCAAATTTCCGAACCCACAAAACTTTTGCGGATTATTTTTTCACTGAATTTTCACATTTTCGCACAAACCGCTGATTCATAAGAAATAACACATTTGTTAAAATATATGAATTTTATGTTGTACAACACATTCCCCGGTTTTGGCACGGAAAATCCCGTTTCGCTCAATCTCAAGCAGCCTCAGGATTTCCGTCGCCAATCCCGCAAAAATCATCATCGATGTCCCGCACCGGGGAAAGCCATCCCCATCAAAATACTTTCGCCGGCCCTGCTCCACAAACACGAAAAAACGCACCATTCGACACAAGCCTCCTCAAAAGCCGCTCCACCGCACAAGAAAAAAGCAGCCCGACGACTCGCGCCAGACTGCTATTTTTTCTTATTATATAATAAATAACTATTTATATAATAAATAACTATATTATCTAATGTTTGCGATGCTAACGATGTCGGCAAACACACCAGCGGCCGTAACCTCAGCACCCGCACCGTAACCCTTGATTTCCATTGGATACTCATGGTAGCGGTCGGTAGTGAGCAGAATCACGTTGGTGCTACCCTCAAGTGTGAAGAAAGCGCTATTCATATCCACTTCACGCAAACCGATGCTCAGCTTGCCATCTAAAAGCGAAGCCACAAAGCGAATCTTCTTGTTTTCGCTCTCAGCCTTGCGTCGCATAGCCTCAATCTCCTCATCAAGTTCGTGCATACTATTCATAAAGTCGTCGACCGTACCCTTGAAATACTTTTCAGGAATAAAAAGATTACGCACCACATCGCTCTCCTCTACCACATAGCCCGACTCACGAGCAAGAATAGTGATTTTGCGAGCCACGTCCTCACCACTAAGGTCAACACGCGGATCCGGTTCGCTATAGCCGCGATCGCGTGCAATGCGAATGGTTTCGCTAAACGGCACATCTTTACTAAGTGAATTGAAAATAAAGTTGATTGTACCCGAAAGCACAGCCTCAATCTTCAGAATCTTATCGCCAGAGATGCGTAGATTGTTGATTGTGCCAATAATAGGCAGACCAGCACCCACATTAGTCTCGAAGAGATACTTCGCATCACGCTTGTGAGCGATACGCTTCAATAGAGCATAGCTTTCATAATCAGAAGCCGCAGCATGCTTGTTTGCAGCCACCACATTCACATTATGGTCGAGCAAATCGGCATAAATGCTTGCAATCTCGGCACTCGCCGTGCAATCGACAAACACCGAATTGAATATGTTCATATTGATGATTTCATCCCTTATCACCTCAGCCGAAGCACGCATATTGGAATCTTCAAGCAATTGCTTCACATCAGTAATATCGAGCCCGTTGCGGCTAAACACACACTTCTTTGAGTTGGCAATACCCACAACGCGCAATTCAAGCGACTTCTCATTCTTAAGGCTCTCCTGCTGTTTTCTGATCTGGTTCACCAGGCTTGAGCCGACATTGCCCACGCCAGTGATAAACAAGTTGAGCACCTGAGTTTCAGAAAGAAAAAAACTATCGTGAATCACGTTAAGCGCCTTGCGCAAGTAAGCAAGTTCGATAACGAATGAGATATTTGTCTCAGAAGCACCTTGAGCGCAAGCAATCACATTGATACCATTGCGACCAAGAGTGTTGAACAGTTTACCTGCAATACCCGGAGTATTCTTCATGTTCTCGCCCACCACAGCCACAGTGGCAAGGTTTTGCTCTGCCTTAATCTCGCTGATATCGCCAGTAGACAATTCGTTGGCAAACTCCTCATTGAGCACCTCGACAGCCTTATCAGCATCGGCATTTCTAACAGCGAACGAAGTGTTGTGCTCCGATGAAGCCTGCGACACAAGGAACACACTCACGCCATTGCGAGCCAAAGCATTGAATATTCGCGAGTTGATACCAATCACACCCACCATACCGAAACCAGTGAGGGTGACAAGACAAGTGTCGTTGATCGAAGAAATACCCTTGATAGACTTGCCCTCTTTGTTGTTTTCGTCGGAAATCAATGTGCCCAGAGCCGACGGATTGAATGTATTCTTTATTAATATAGGTATATTCTTATGGAATACCGGATAGATAGTAGGCGGATAAACCACCTTCGCGCCGAAGTTGCACAACTCCATCGCTTCGATGAATGTGAGCTTATCAATCACATAAGCAGTGCTTATCACGCGCGGGTCTGCAGTCATAAAGCCATCAACATCGGTCCAAATCTCAAGCGAGTGAGCATTGAGAGCCGATGCAATAAGCGCAGCAGTGTAGTCGCTGCCGCCACGACCCAAATTAGTGATCTCGCCGGTGTTGGTGTCGGAAGAAATAAAACCCGGAACCAAAGCCACCTTACCAGTGAACGAGCCAAGAGTCTCGCAAATCAACGTTTCAGTTAATTCGAGATTAGCGAAATGCTTACCGAACTGAGTGTTGGTGCGCACAAACCTGCGAGAATCGAAGTGAGTAGCACCATTGATTATGCGAGCAATGATAGCACTCGATAGGCGTTCGCCGTAGCTCACCACGATGTCGCGAGTGCGATCAGACAAATCCTTTATCAACGCTATTCCACGGAAAATGTTTCCGAGTTCCTCGAGAAGAGAGTCGGCAATAGCATGCACCTCGTCCTGCAATTCTGCAGGCACCATGCCAGCAATCACATCGTTGTGACGGGCTACAATTTCAGCATACTGTTGCAAATAATCCATATCACCAGTAGAAGCCTGCTTAGCAGTGTTAATCAATTTATCGGTAATACCGCCTAACGCCGATACAACCACAACCACTTGCTCATCGCAACTCTCCACAATAGCCTTCACGCAACGAAGACTATTCACAGTGCCTACTGATGTTCCTCCAAATTTTAATACCTTCATTCTCTTCTTTTAGTACAAACAATTTGATAATCACCACATTACACTTCCACCTTTCACAAGACAAAGCACAATGCGGCAAAAACATTAAAAATATCGTGCCAAAGGTACTAATTTTTTTGCGAATACACATTGATATGTGTAGGCAAATACCCCTATTCAGTAGCAAATTCACTTAAACCCAAATCGTCATTAGGCCGTAAATGTGGTGATTTTTCTACTGCTTGGAGTCTTTCGGTTTTTATAAGGCTTCTTTTGCTTGTTTTTAACTCGCTATAGCTGGCTATTACTCTTTAAAAATCAATCAAAATCAGCACTTCTAAAAATCCGAAATCCATCCAAGCCCTAATGCACGAATTGGGTTAAATACAACAGCTAAATTAACAATTTATGACTAACACACCCTTGCTACAACAAAGAAAAATCACTATTTTTGCGTTGATATGAATGACATCAACGACATATTCAGCCTCGCCGACAAGCAGCCCGAGCCACAACGCGGGTCACTCATCATCGCCAAACCCACAGTTGATGACGACTGCTTTGCACGCTCTGTGATTGTCACCATCAACCACAGCAGCAATGGCAGCATGGGCCTAATCATAAACCGCCCCACCGGCATCACCCTTAATGATGTCATTCCCGGACTTGTCACCGACGAGCAAATCCCGCTGTTTCTCGGCGGTCCGGTAGATTGCGACATGCTTTTTTATCTGCACACCTTGGGCGACATCATCCACGATTCGAGACCAGTAATGCCAGGATTATATATTGGAGGAGAACACGATTCGATGAAACGATATATTAATAATGGCGGACAAGTGTTCGGAAAAATGAAATTCATACTTGGCTACAGCGGTTGGGCTGCAGGACAACTTGCAACGGAAATCGACAGGCACGATTGGGCTATAGTGATGCCCGACAATACCGAAATGATTATGCGCGAAGGCGGCGACGACATCTGGAGAGAATCAGTGGCCAACCTTGGCGAACGCTACCGCATGTGGCTCAACTGGCCTATTGACCTCTCGATGAACTAACGAGCCAAACGCTGCATTATCACAGCATCGGCAAACTCTCCCTTACCCCTACGAAGCCACTGACTAAGCAAAGCCTTTCGCTCAAATCCAGCATCAGCAAAGGCTGCAAGCGCGGCATCATTGTCGGCACCCACCGTGCAATACACCTGATGCACGCCCAAAACCCCGAAAGCATATTTCTCAGCCACCAACGCAATGGCTCGGCTGCCGATGTGCTGCCCGCGATGCTCAGCCGCCAGATATAGACCTATTTCGGCACGACTATTCACAGGATCGAAATTAAACACATCCACCGTTCCCACAGCATCACCCTGATAGAGAAGCATCATTCTCACCTCTCTATTCTTATAAATATCGGCATCGTAATGTCTCAAATACTCAAGCAGCAAATGGCGAGAGTACGGAGCCGACACGCTATTCGTCTTCCAAGCATCAGCCTCGCTCTCCCACATATACAGGGTGTTCAGATCATCTGGTTCGAGTGGACGCAATTCCACACCATCGCATTCAAGAAACTTTGCCATAAATCTTATTATTGTGGGTGATTTAGTTAATTTCACGGAGCAAAGTTAAACAAATGTTTTATCTATACCAAGCAATACACCGAGGCGATTTGCTCAAACAGAGGCAAACGCTTACGCCTGCTCACAGCCACCACCTGCGCCCCTTCGATGCCCACACACTCACTATTCAGTCGGCTGAGCATATCATTGTCGGTGCAACTTATAGCAGAGAGACAGCCGGTACATATACCATCTTTGTCATACTCCAATTCGTTGGCAACGATATCCTTTACGCCGTATCGGGTAGCCCACGGAGCAATCACCTCCTTGAGCGAATCGCTTACAATCACGATGTCGTAGCCATCCAATCGTTTTGCTTGCAATTCCTGCAACGCTTTGCCATCAATGCGCGAATTGAGATGGATCACAAAATCAGTTGCTATTTCGGCGATTTCACCACGGCTTTTGCCCGACAGAAACGTGTGCATCACATGGCACAAACGAGCCTCCTTACTCAGCAATCGAAAATTATATAGCACGACGTATGGCACCGAACGCAGCACATTCATGGCATACACCAGCAGATTGTCACACGCAAACCGCAAGAAAAACGGAAGGGTCCGCCCTCTTATGATCGTGCCATCAAACGCAAATACTGCCACTTTCTTTATGTCTTTCATATTATAAATGATTAAATAAAGCTATTAGTTAAAAAAATAATAAAATAAATAATCTCTAACTTCACTTTCGCCCCACACAAGAGCAACAGTGCTACTATCAATATGGTTATGTGGTTTCTCACATTTATTACTATGCAAATATAGCAAAACTTCGCATTTAGTGCAATACAGAGTCGAAAATTTCATGGATAATCAATTATGCAGATTTTTTATTGTGACATAATGGAATCTGCCACAAACCGCTTCTGATAGCCCCCCAAATAGAGAAATGAAATGACTTTCATTTTGCATTACCCGCGGTTTTTGCCTAAATTTGCAATGAACGAAAAAGAAGAAACAATATGCGATACGCTATAATTGTGGCTGGAGGAAGCGGTAGCCGTTTTGGTTCAAACACACCAAAGCAATTCCTCGAACTTGCAGGAATGCCTGTGCTAATGCACACCATCAACAAATTTGCAGCTGTGCCAGACACACAAATCATCGTGGTGCTGCCCAACTCATTCGTCTACTGGTGGAGCGACCTCTGCAAAGAATATGAATTTCACACACAGCACCGTGTGGTGGTTGGCGGAGAAAACAGATTTTCTTCGGTTAAGAATGCACTCATCAGCATCGACGCCAGACCCGGCGACATAGTGGCTGTGCACGATGGCGTGCGCCCATTGGTGAGCGCCCGTCTGATAGAAGCAATCTTTGAGCAAGCAGCCAACGTGGGCACCGCAATACCGGTAACACAAATGACCGACAGCATACGCCAAGTGAGTGACGATGAAGGCAACTCCACGCCGCTCAACCGCTCGTCGCTGCGCGCCGTGCAAACACCGCAAGCATTTCGCCTCGCCGAATTGCAAGCGGCCTACGACACCGAATTCTCGCCATTTTTCACCGACGACGCTTCGGTATATGAACACAATGGAGGCACTATACGCCTAATCGACGGCGAAATCTCAAACATAAAAATCACACATCCCAACGATTTGGCAATCGCTGAAATGCTGATCAAAGAATGAACAATCTGCTGCAAACCGACATAAAATATCTGCACGGAGTGGGACCGAAACGTGCCGAATTGCTTGCCAAGCAACTCGACATTCACACCTACTACGACCTGCTATATTACTTCCCGTTTAGATACATTGATCGCAGCACCATTCATCACATCCGCGACCTTAGCGGCGATTTGCCATACATACAGCTAAAGGGGCGCTTTATCACCTTCACTCCACAGGGACAAGGCGCCAAACGCCGCATCAATGCGCTATTCACCGACGGCACTGGCACAATAGAGTGCGTGTGGTTTAACCGCGTGAAACAAATACAAGATGCCTACCGCCTCGGCACCGAGTATGTGATATTCGGCAAGCCAACGCTATACAAAGGCACATACTCTATAGCGCACCCCGAGGTGGACGCCTATAACCCGCAAAAATTGTCAACAGGCGTGCGCGGTATGTATAACCTCACAGAGACACTGCGCAACCGATCGTTCACACAGCGAAATCTGCAGCAACTCGTAGACAATCTGCTTGCCACCAAGATAGTGCAGCAGATGCCTGATCCACTGCCTGCCGACATCATCTTGCGCCACCACCTCATGCCTCTTGCCGAGGCGCTGACAAACATACACCAACCAAGCAGCATCACTGCCCTGCAGAAGGCACAATTCCGACTGAAATACGAGGAATTATTTCTTTTGCAACTCAACATATTGCGCTACACCAACAATAGAAATGCGAAATTCAAGGGGCTTGTTTTCAGCAAGGTTGGCAATTACTTCAACGATTTCTACACTCATCACCTGCCATTTCCGCTCACCGGAGCGCAAAAACGCGTGATTAAGGAAATACGCAAGGATATGGGCAGCGGACGACAAATGAATCGCCTGCTGCAAGGCGATGTTGGTAGCGGCAAGACTCTTGTGGCGCTGATGTGCATGCTGCTTGCACTCGACAACAATTATCAAGCAGCTATCATGGCGCCTACAGAAATCCTCGCCACACAGCACTACGAGACAATCAGCAGCATGGTGAAGCCTCTTGGCATCAACTGCGCACTGCTCACCGGCTCCACCCGCAAGAAAGAGCGCGATGTGATACACGAGCAACTGCACAATGGCGAACTACAAATAATCATCGGCACCCATGCGCTGCTTGAAGACGTGGTGCAATTCTACAACCTCGGATTGGTGATTATAGACGAGCAGCACCGCTTTGGCGTGGCTCAGCGCGCACGTCTGTGGCAGAAGAACAGCACGCCACCACATGTGCTGGTGATGACCGCCACCCCTATTCCCCGCACACTCGCCATGACTGTATACGGTGACCTCGACGTGTCGGTAATCGACGAGTTACCACCAGGCAGAAAGCCTGTGGAAACAGTGTTGCGCACCGAGGAATCACGGCAATCGGTCTATCGCTTTGTGGGCCAACAACTGGCTGAGGGACGCCAAGCCTACTTCGTATTTCCACTAATTCAGGAGAACGAAAAACTTGACCTTCACGACCTGGAACAAGGCTACGAAATCATTCGCCAGACCTATCCAAGCTATAAAGTGTGCTTTGTACACGGCAAAATGAAGCCAGCCGAGAAAGATTATCAGATGCAGCAATTTGTGAGCGGTGAAGCACAAATCATGGTTGCTACCACAGTGATAGAAGTTGGTGTAAATGTGCCAAACGCATCCATTATGGTCATAGAAAACGCCGAGCGATTCGGACTGAGCCAGCTTCATCAGCTGCGCGGACGCGTTGGCCGTGGCGCATCGCAATCGTTCTGCATTCTTATGTCGAAGCATCAATTGGCCAAAGACACCAAGCACCGACTCACCGTGATGACCGAGACAAACGACGGCTTCCTCATTGCCGAGGAAGATATGAAACTGCGCGGCCCTGGCGACATGGAGGGCACTCAGCAAAGCGGCATAGCATTCAACCTGCGCATATCTAATCTTGCCAAAGACGGACAGATTGTGCAAGTGGCTCGCGATGACGCCCGCGAAATCATCGACAAAGACCCAACACTCAGCCTACCAGAGCATTGCGGATTAGGCGAAAAACTCCATCAACTTTTCGACAGAAAAATTGATTGGAGCGCAATCAGTTGACTATACAATTTGGCAAGACAGCAAACTATGCCCAAGAAAAATATGCTCAAAATCACACCTTTAGTGTGTCAAAAAACGTCAAAAATCGCATATTTTTACAAGTTTTAGCACTTCAATGGTTGACAAAGAAAAAATTTCTTTCTAACTTTGAAAGTCAAATTTTGAAAAAGTTACAATCGCAATATATGAACTTGAAAAAAAGCATACTGGTTCTAGGTTTAAGCATGGCTACAATGGTCCTATCATCAACAGGATTTAAGGCCGACGCACAAAACCTGCAATCAGCAAGAAACTACTCAAAAACTCACGAAAAACTCCTGGCTCACCAAAATCGAATACAAGATCAAATTCGCTTGAAAGAAGCCCAAGAGTATGCAAGCCATCTTTATGAAGAAGACGAGCCAGAACCAGATATTTACACCGAAGGATGGGAAAGCGATCGCGTAAACCCTTATAAAAACGCAATCATCCCTAATATGCAAGACTTAGACGTGTCGAAATATGCAATGCCAGTTCCAGGCATCATCACCTCACGTTATGGCTATCGCCCACGTTTCCGCCGTATGCACAAAGGTGTTGACTTGCGACTCAGCATCGGCGACACAGTGAGAGCAGCATTCAGCGGAAAAGTACGTCTTACAAAATATGAGCGTGGCGGTTATGGTTTCTACGTGGTTCTTCGCCACGACAACGGTATGGAAACTGTTTACGGACACCTTTCTCGCTTCCTCGTTAAGCCAGACCAACGCATAGAAGTGGGTCAACCTATCGCATTAGGTGGCAACACCGGTCACAGTACTGGTCCTCACCTACACTTCGAAACTCGATTTATGGGTATCGCTATCAATCCAGAAGCCATCTTCGACTTTGAAAATCAGACTACCCACACCGATACCTACACATTCACAAAGAGCAGCTACGAAAACAGCCGAAACTACTCACCACGCAGCAGATACTCAGCATCACGCAGCCGTGGCGCTAAATATCGCGGTGGCAAATCAACACACAAGATTCGTCAAGGCGAAACTCTTAGTTCAATTGCTGCAAAAAACGGAACAACAGTTGCAAAACTGCGTCGCTTGAACGGACTCGGCAACTCATCAAACATTCGTGCTGGCAAGACACTTCGAGTAAGATAAAAAAGAAACTACATTATAAAACATCATAGCAGCCTGTTCACACACCGTGAGCAGGCTGTAATTTTTTCACATATGAGTTTTATAATCGCCTTATGCTTAATCTAACCAATTAAAACCGAATCGAGTTAAAAATCAATCAAAATCTACACTTCTAAAATTCCTAAATCAATTCAAGTCCCAATAAAAGAATTGGGTTAAAGACACTATCTTTGTAGGTCAACTATCGTATATGGCACAGAAAGATCTAAATGCCACGACTGAAGTCACAAATTGTGAGGTTGAACCAACCTTACCACTATTGACGGGTGATTACATACAGCGTTGTATTCATATAGTGAGAGGCGAGCAAGTAATACTTGACCGAGATTTAGCACTTCTATACCAAATGGATACTTCTCAAATGAATCGACAAGTCAAGCGTAACATTCAACGCTTTCCTGAAGACTTTATGTTTCACTTTGCTAAATACGAGTTAGAAAACTTGAAATGCCAAAATGGCACTTCAAGTTGGGGCGGCGATAGATGAGCACTACCACATGCTTTCACCGAGCAAGGAATTTCGATGCTTGCCGGGCTTTTAAGAAGCGAAATAGCAATAAACGCAAATATCGCCATTATGCGAGCATTCGTTGCCATGCGACGTTTTCTCACTGCCAACACAGGAATCTTCCAACGCATTGAAAGACTGGAGCAACATCAGGCGCTGACCGACCAAAAGGTTGAAAAAGTTTTGAAAGTAATGGATGAATTAGCCCCAACTATCACTCCAGAGCAAATCTTTGCCACGGGTTGTGTGAGAATTCATCTTGGATCTGGAGAAGCACAACCAACAACACGACACGATTGAATTCATACAAATACCTCACAAATCTCACGACCGTTTTCTTATTATCGATGACGATGTATATCTGATGGGAGCAAGCGTAAAGGATATGGGTACAAGTCTTTGCGCCATCACGAAACTGAAGTTGTCGGCTGATACAGTAATAACATTAGTGAAATAAACAAGAAAGCCATACTACGCTGTGCCCAACGATTCAACGCCTAAAGCACATAGAATTCCGAAAATATTTTGTAATTTTGACTTCCACAATTCTGCACGATTAAAAGAATTGATAACCGTAGTAATAACATAAACAATTGTAATGTCACAACACAGAAACTACCAACAAATCATAGAAAACATCTGCAACGAAATTCGCCCATACGCCCAAGAAGGGCATCAAGCCGACTACATACCTGCTCTTGCCAACGTCAACCCCGACCAATTTGGTATATATTTGAGCATGCTTCGTGGCGATGATTACACTTATGGCGACTACGATACGCCTTTTTCGATACAAAGTATTTCCAAAGTATTCTCGCTCGCCATCGCTCTGAGCATCAAGGGTGAACGGCTATGGGAACGAATCGGCAAAGAACCTTCGGGAACAGCATTCAACTCTCTTGTGCAACTCGAATACGAGCACGGCAAACCACGCAACCCTTTCATTAACGCCGGAGCAATAGTGGTGGCTGACATTCTGCTCTCAAATCTTGATAATCCTAAGGATTTTTTTATAAATTTCGTGCGAAAACTATGTGGCAACGAAGAAGTAAATTATTCGGACGAAGTGGCTGAGTCGGAATTGCAATGTGGCTATCTCAATGCCTCTATCGCCTACCTACTAAAGCACCACGGCAATTTGAAGAACAATGTCGATGACGTACTACGATTCTACAGCATGATGTGTTCGGTGAAAATGAGTTGCAAAGACCTCTCGAAAGCATTCATCGCATTTGCAAAGAGCAATACCAAATTCTCGCACGGAGGCGTGAAGCTGAGCGCATCGGGAGTGAAACGAATCAATGCCATCATGCAGACTTGCGGTCTTTACGACGAGTCGGGCGAATTTACGTTTCTTGTGGGACTTCCTGGCAAAAGCGGTGTAGGCGGTGGCATCATCGCCATCTACCCTTCGCGATATTCCATTGCAGTATGGAGCCCTCGCCTAAACGACAAAGGCAATTCCATCATGGCTATCAAAGCCCTTGAACTATTCACCACAGAAACAAGCGAATCGATTTTCTAATCTCTCCAAAATCACATATAATCAAAAAGCGCCAGAGCAATTGCCCTGGCGCCTTTTATATTGAGTTTATTGTGCTATCTATGATTAGTCTTGATAGACTTGATCGGCAGAAACCTTGTTGTTTTCCGCATCGATACGATCAAAATCTTCCTTGCTACCTACCACCAAACGGTCGTAGTCACGAAGACCTGTACCAGCAGGAATCAAGTGACCGCAGATCACATTTTCCTTCATACCCTCCAAGTAGTCAACCTTACCATTGATAGCGGCTTCGTTGAGCACCTTAGTGGTTTCCTGGAACGATGCAGCCGACATGAAACTTGTAGTCTGCAATGCTGCACGGGTGATACCTTGAAGGATTTGCTCAGATGTTGCAGGAACTGCATCTCTTACAACCACCAAACGAAGGTCACGGCGCTTGAGCGCTGAATTTTCGTCGCGGAGCTTGCGAGCGGTTACAATCTGACCATTTTCAAGCTCGGTAGAGTCGCCCTTGTCAACAACTACCTTACGTCCCCAGATGCGATCGTTTTCTTCCATAAAGTCGCGCTTGTCAACTACTTGTTGCTCAAGGAAGCGAGTATCACCTGGATCGATAATATTCACCTTGCGCATCATCTGACGAACGATAACCTCAAAGTGCTTATCATTGATCTTCACACCTTGCATACGATATACGCCTTGCACCTCGTTCACGATATAGTCTTGAACGGCTGTTGGACCCATAATATTAAGGATGTCGGTTGGAGTGACTGCACCATCAGAAAGTGGTGTACCAGCACGAACGTAGTCGTTCTCCTGTACAAGCACTTGCTTAGAAAGAGAAACAAGATACTTGCGAACCTCACCAAGACGTGAAGTGACGATGATTTCACGATTACCACGCTTAATCTTACCGTAAGTTACCTCGCCATCGATTTCGCTCACTACAGCTGGGTTAGATGGGTTGCGAGCCTCAAACAACTCAGTGACACGAGGAAGACCACCGGTGATGTCACCAGCGCCACCGCTTGCCGAACGAGGAATCTTAACAAATACGTCACCGGCAAAGATGTCGTCGCCCTGCTTAAACAGCAAGTGTGCACCCACTGGCAATGCATAAGACTTGACAATCTCACCATTTGCATCAACAATCTGAACTTCAGGCACCTTAGTACGGTCCTTAGATTCGATGATGATTTGTTCGCTATTACCAGTTGATTCTTCTATATCTTCGTGATAAGTTACACCCTCAATAAAATTTGAGTAGTTGATCTTACCAGTATATTCTGAAACGATAACGGCGTTGAATGGGTCCCATTCGCTGATCACGTCACCCTTCTTAACAGCATCACCTGATTTAACAAACAACTTAGAACCATAAACGATGTTACCGTTTGTGAGCACCATCTTAGTGTTAGGTTCGATGATGCGCATTTCAGCCATACGACCTATTACTACATCCTCGTTGTTCTTATCCTTAACTGTACGGAGTTCATCGATTTCGATGATACCGTCGTAGTTTGACTTCAAGTTAGATACGGCAGCAACGTTGTGAGCCACACCACCGACGTGGAATGTACGCAATGTCAACTGTGTACCTGGTTCACCGATAGCTTGTGCGGCAATCACACCTACAGCCTCACCACGTTGAACCATACGGTTGGTAGCAAGGTTGCGGCCATAACACTTAGCACAAACGCCCTTCTTAGCCTCACAAGTGAGCACCGAACGGATTTCAACCGATTCGATTGGGCTTTCGTTGATGCGCTTAGCAGTGTCGTCCTTAATTTCTTCACCACTGTGAACGATGATTTCGCCAGTGATAGGGTCGATTACATCGTGCACTGATACACGACCAAGGATACGGTCGCCAAGAGAAGCCACAACGTCGTCGTCCTTCTTAACCTCAGTGCAAACCAAGCCACGCAATGTGCCACAGTCTTCTTCGGTGATAATCACATCATGAGCCACGTCTACAAGACGACGAGTAAGATAACCCGCGTCGGCAGTCTTCAAGGCGGTATCGGCAAGACCCTTACGAGCACCGTGAGTAGAGATAAAGTACTCAAGCACGCTCAAGCCTTCCTTAAAGTTAGCCAAGATAGGGTTTTCGATGGTTTGACCACCTTCACTACCACTCTTCTGTGGCTTAGCCATAAGACCACGCATACCAGACAACTGACGAATTTGGTCCTTACTACCACGAGCACCAGAGTCAAGCATCATATACACTGAGTTGAAGCCCTGTTGGTCGCTTGAAAGTTTCTTCATCACGATGTCGGTCAACTCGTTGTTGACGTGTGTCCAGATGTCGATAACCTTATTATAACGTTCGTTGTTGGTAATGAAACCCATATTGAAGCTGTTGGCAACTTCTTCAACTTGAGCATCACCTTCAGCCACCAATTTAGCCTTTTCTTCTGGTACGATGATGTCGCCAAGGTTGAACGACAAACCGCCCTTAAATGCCATATAGTAACCCATGTTCTTGATATCATCAAGGAACTTAGCACTACGAGGCACACCGCAAGACTTAATTACACGGCTGATGATACCACGCAACGATTTCTTTGAAATTACTTCGTTGATATAGCCGATTTCCTTTGGCACTACCTTATTGAAGAGTACACGACCTACTGAAGTGTTTTCCTTCAATACCTTTACTGGATTGCCATTTTCATCGATATCATCTACAACCACCGATACGATTGATTGCAATGTCACCTTACCCTCGTTGTAAGCGATTTCTGCTTCTTCAGGACCGTAGAACTTCAAGCCTTCTCCTTTTTGACCAGGACGAAGCTTAGAGATGTAATACAATCCGAGAACCATGTCCTGTGAAGGCACAGTGATAGGTTCACCGTTGGCAGGGTTAAGGATGTTGTGCGAACCAAGCATGAGCAATTGTGCTTCGAGCACAGCTTCATTGCCAAGAGGCAAGTGAACAGCCATCTGGTCACCGTCGAAGTCGGCGTTGAATGCCGTACATGCCAATGGGTGAAGTTGGATAGCCTTACCTTCAATCATGCGAGGTTGGAATGCCTGAATACCAAGACGGTGAAGTGTAGGAGCACGGTTGAGCAACACTGGGTGACCCTTCATAACGTATTCGAGGATATCCCATACCACTGGTTCCTTGCGGTCTACAATCTTCTTAGCGCTCTTCACGGTCTTTACGATACCGCGTTCGATGAGCTTACGAATGATAAACGGCTTATACAATTCGGCTGCCATCAACTTAGGAATACCACATTCGTGCATCTTTAGTTCTGGGCCTACAACGATTACCGAACGAGCAGAATAGTCGACACGCTTACCGAGCAAGTTCTGACGGAAACGACCTTGCTTACCCTTCAAACTATCTGACAATGACTTGAGTGGGCGGTTTACGTCGCTCTTCACAGCAGAGCTCTTACGAGAGTTGTCGAGCAATGAGTCGACTGCCTCTTGAAGCATACGCTTCTCATTACGCAAGATCACTTCTGGAGCCTTGATTTCGATAAGACGCTTCAAACGGTTGTTACGGATGATCACACGGCGATAAAGGTCGTTCAAGTCACTTGTAGCGAAGCGACCACCATCAAGTGGCACCAATGGGCGCAATTCTGGTGGAATCACTGGTATAACTTGAAGAATCATCCATTCTGGCTTATTTATTTTACGCGAAGCACGGAACGATTCCACAACTTGAAGGCGCTTCAAAGCCTCAGTCTTGCGTTGTTGAGAACCTTCCTTACCTGCAGTGTCGCGCAATTCATACGACAACTTGTCGAGGTCGACGTTGCTAAGCAAATCATAGATTGCTTCAGCACCCATCTTTGCCACAAACTTGTTAGAATCGTTATCATCAAGAGCACTATTCTCCTTTGGCAAACGGTCAAGAATATCAAGATATTCATCCTCGGTGAGAAGGTCGAGCTTGTTGTAAACTCGTGATTCGTCGCCAGGGAAGAAACCTTCTTCGGCAGTAGGACCAGGATTGAGAATAATATAACGCTCATAGTAGATCACCATATCAAGTTTCTTTGATGGTAATCCCAAAAGATAACCAATCTTGTTAGGCAAAGAGCGGAAGTACCAAATGTGAGCTACTGGCACAACCAATTGGATGTGACCAGAACGTTCACGACGAACTTTCTTTTCAGTAACCTCCACACCGCAACGGTCGCACACGATACCCTTATAACGGATTCTCTTATACTTACCGCAATGGCACTCGTAGTCCTTTACAGGACCGAAAATGCGTTCGCAGAAGAGACCGTCACGCTCAGGCTTATAGGTACGGTAGTTGATTGTTTCTGGCTTGAGTACTTCTCCATAAGAATTTTCGAGGATAGAATCTGGTGAAGCCAGACTAATCGAAATCTTTGAAAAAGTGTTCTTTATTTTATTATCTTTTCTAAAAGCCATTTGTTTAATTCTTTTGATTAAAAGAGTTAATTTATCTTTTTTACGGATTTGGCATACCCCAAAGCCAGACGACTTCAGAGTATGCTATCCCGCATATTGTATTATTCCAAGTTGATGCTCAAGCCCAAGCCACGCAATTCGTGCAACAACACGTTGAGTGATTCTGGGATACCTGGAGTTGGCATTGCGTCGCCCTTAACAATAGCTTCATAAGCCTTGCTACGACCCACAACGTCGTCACTCTTAACGGTGAGGATTTCTTGGAGAACGTGCGAAGCACCGAATGCCTCAATAGCCCAAACTTCCATTTCACCGAAACGTTGACCACCAAACTGAGCCTTACCACCAAGAGGTTGTTGAGTGATAAGAGAGTACGGACCGATGCTACGAGCGTGCATCTTATCTTCAACCATGTGACCAAGCTTAAGCATATAGGTTACACCCACAGTAGCTGGCTGGTCGAAGCGCTCACCTGTGCCACCATCATAGAGGTAAGTCTTACCATAACGTGGCAGGCCAGCCTTGTCAGTCCAATAGTTCAAGTCGTCGAGATTTGCACCGTCGAAGATAGGTGTTGCGAACTTCACGCCGCATTCACGACCAGCCCAACCGAGTACAGCCTCGAATATCTGACCGATATTCATACGAGAAGGCACACCCAGAGGGTTAAGCACAATATCCACAGGAGTACCATCCTCAAGGAATGGCATGTCTTCCTGACGTACCACGCGCGACACGATACCCTTGTTACCGTGACGACCGGCCATCTTATCACCTACACCAATCTTACGCTTCTTAGCGATGTATACCTTACCAATCTGCATAACACCCGATGGCATTTCGTCACCAATCAGGTAGTCATCCTTCTTGCGGCGCTTAGCAGTTTCATACTCCTTAGATTTGCGCAAGTAGTTCATCACACATGCGTGAATCAAATCGTTCTTATGAGCATCAGCAGTCCACTTAGTAAGGTTGACAGTAGCATAATCCATGTCGTTGAACACCTGAGCTGTGAAAGTAGCACCCTTTGGCACGATTTCAGTGCCGATAAAGTCCTTAACGCCTTGTGAAGTCTTGCCCTCAGTGAGCACAAGCAACTTAGTCACAAGTTTCTTCTTCAGATCATCTTGTATTGCTTGATATTCAGCGTCGATATCAGCAAGAGTAGTATCCTTAGAGCCACGCTTGCGCTTAGCAGCACGTTGATACAATTCAGTGCCGATGATAACACCCTTAAGCGATGGAGTGGCCTTGAGTGAAGCATCCTTCACATCGCCAGCCTTATCACCGAAGATTGCACGAAGCAACTTTTCTTCTGGAGTAGGATCGCTTTCACCCTTAGGTGTGATCTTACCGATAAGGATATCGCCAGGACCAACGTGAGCACCCACGCGCACAATACCGCGTTCGTCGAGGTCCTTAGTAGCCTCTTCGCTCACATTAGGAATATCACTTGTCAATTCTTCCATACCACGCTTAGTTTCACGCACATCGAGTGTGTATTCGTCAACGTGTACAGAAGTAAGGATGTCTTCGCGCACCATGCGTTCGTTGAGCACGATAGCATCCTCATAGTTGTAACCCTTCCATGGCATGTAAGCCACCTTCAAGTTACGTCCGATTGCCAATTCACCGCCTTCTGTAGAATAACCTTCGGTGAGGATATCACCCTTTTCTACACGTTGACCCTTTTCGCACATTGGACGAAGGTCGATGGTAGTGCTTTGGTTAGTCTTGCGGAACTTAGGCAAGTTGTATGTCTTAACAGCGTCTTCAAACGAAACGAACTCTTCATCATCAGTGCGGTCGTAGCGGATCTTGATAGTAGCAGCATCTACATATTCAATCACACCAGCGCCTTCAGCCTGAATTTGTGAACGAGAGTCGTAAGCCAATTGAGCCTCGATACCCGTACCCACGATAGGAGCCTCGGTGCGAAGCAATGGCACTGCTTGACGCATCATGTTAGATCCCATCAACGCACGGTTAGCGTCATCGTGTTCGAGGAACGGAATCAAACTTGCTGCGATAGAGGCAATCTGCATTGGAGAAACGTCCATCAATTCCACTTCGTCAGGTGCTACCACTGGGAAGTCGGCATCAAGACGTGATTTCACCTTCTTACGGATAAACTTACCCTCGTCGTCGAGAGGCGCATTACCCTGAGCGATGATCTTGCCTTCTTCTTCTTCAGCGGTCATATATACCACTTCGTCGTTCTTGAGTTCAACCACTCCATTTGCCACCTTACGATAAGGAGTCTCAATGAAGCCAAGTTTGTTGATCTTAGCGAACACACAAAGAGATGAGATAAGACCGATGTTAGGACCTTCTGGTGTCTCAATAGGACACAGACGGCCATAGTGAGTATAGTGTACGTCACGAACCTCAAAACCGGCACGGGCGCGCGACAAACCGCCAGGACCGAGGGCACTCAAACGGCGCTTGTGAGTGATTTCAGCAAGCGGGTTGGTTTGGTCCATAAATTGCGAAAGCGCATTTGTACCGAAGAATGTGTTGATTACCGACGAAATAGTCTTAGCGTTGATCAAATCTTCTGGCTTAAACACTTCGTTGTCGCGCACATTCATGCGTTCGCGGATAGTGCGAGCCATACGATTAAGACCTACACCGAATTGGTTGTAAAGTTGTTCACCCACAGTGCGCACTCTACGGTTGCTCAAGTGGTCGATATCGTCAACGTCGGTCTTGCTGTTGATAAGGCCGATGAGATACTTGATGATCTCGATGATATCTTCACGAGTGAGCACACGAGTGTCGTCACTAATAGTCAGTCCCAGTTTTTTATTGATGCGGAAACGGCCCACATCACCCAAGTCATAACGCTTATCAGAGAAGAACAAGTTGGTGATAACTTCACGAGCACTTGCATCATCCGGTGGTTCGGCGTTACGCAATTGGCGATAGATGTATGTGATAGCCTCTTTTTCTGAGTTGCTCGGGTCCTTTTGGAGGGTGTTGAAGATAATCTGATAGTCATTTGTGTTCACGTCTTCCTTGTGAACCAAGATAGTAGCAGCGCCCGATTCAAGGATCTCAACGATGTTGTCAGCGTTGATTTCAGTGTCGCGTTCCACGATCACCTCGTTGCGCTCGATACTTACTACTTCACCAGTGTCCTCGTCAACGAAATCTTCGTTCCACGATTTCACAACACGAGCAGCCAGTTTGCGGCCTATTACCTTCTTAAGATTAGTCTTGTTTACCTTTAATTCTTCTGCCAAACCGAAAATCTCGATGATATCCTTATCAGATTCGAGACCGATGGCACGAAGCAATGTGGTGACAGGCAACTTCTTCTTACGGTCGATGTAAGCCCACATCACATTGTTGATATCAGTGGCAAATTCAATCCATGAGCCACGGAATGGGATAATACGAGCAGAATAGAGCTTAGTACCATTGGCGTGAGTGCTCTGACCAAAGAACACACCTGGTGAACGGTGCAATTGCGATACAACCACACGTTCAGCACCATTGATAACAAAAGTACCCTTCTCTGTCATATAAGGTATTGGACCCAAATATACGTCTTGGATTACGGTGTCGAAATCCTCATGTTCGACATCAGTACAATACAACTTAAGTTTTGCCTTTAAAGGCACTGAATATGTTGCACCGCGCTGCAAGCATTCATCGAGCGAGTAGCGTGGCGGATCAATATAATAGTCTAGGAATTCAAGGACAAAGTTGTTGCGAGTGTCGGCTATTGGAAAATTCTCAGCAAACACTTTGTAGAGTCCCTCATTTTTTCTCTTTTCAGTTGGAGTATCTAACTGCAGAAAATCTCTGAAAGATTGTAATTGCACCTCCAGGAAATCCGGAAAAGGTAGCGGATTCTTTACAGAAGCGAAATTAATTCGTTTGTTTTTTGTTGAAACTGACATGAAAATTAAATTAGGGTGAACTCAAAATTTTTATAGCACAAAAAGGTTAAGAATCGACATAATAGAGGATTCTTAACCCATATCCTGAATAATCAGGTAATATTATTTAAGTTCAATTTCAGCTCCAGCTTCCTCAAGTGCCTTCTTCAAGGCTTCAGCTTCAGCCTTAGCAACGCCTTCCTTAAGCTTTGAAGGTGCGTTGTCTACAACTTCCTTAGCTTCCTTAAGACCAAGACCAGTTTGTTCCTTAACGGCCTTAACTACTGCAAGCTTAGCTGCACCTGCTGACTTAAGGATTACGTCGAATGAATCCTTTTCTTCAGCAGCAGCTTCACCAGCTGCTGGACCTGCTGCTACTGCTACTGCAGCAGCTGCTGGTTCGATACCATATTCTTCTTTCAAAATTTGAGCAAGTTCGTTAACTTCCTTAACTGTAAGGTTAACTAATTGTTCTGCAAAAGCTTTCAAATCTGCCATTGTTGTATGATTTAGATAGTTTATTATTTTTTTATTTATTCTTTGTTTGATAGAGTTTCAAGGATACCATGAAGTTTAGTGCCACCCGAAGTCAAAGCGCTGACAACGTTCTTAGCAGGCGATTGCAACAATGCAACAACATCTGCGATAAGTTCGTTCTTGCTCTTGATGCTGCAAAGAGCATCGAGTTGTTCTGCCCCCATATATACAGATTCTTCTACGAATGCTGCCTTAAGCAATGGAAGTTTAGCATTTTTGTTCTTCTTCAAGAAATCCTTAATGAGTTTAGCAGGAGCGTTACCAGTGTTGCTAAGCATCAATGATGTAGAACCTGCCAGAGCTGGATAAAGACCAGAGTAGTCGACATCCGACATCTCCATAGCCTTCTTTACCAAGGTGTTCTTAACCACGATGATCTTTACATCAGCCTTGAAAGCTGCACGACGAAGTGCGCTTGTCATTTCTGCATCAAGACCAGTAGTCTGAGTCAAATATACAGCACTGTATTCCTTAAGAGTACTTGCTATATTGTCTATAATTACTTGCTTATCTTCTTTCTTCATCTTGTCTTAGTCATTAAAAGTTATTCACTAACAGATTTAGTATCAACCTTGATACCAGGACTCATAGTACTTGAAAGATAAACACTCTTAAGATAAGTTCCCTTAGCAGTTGTAGGCTTGAGTTTCAAAATCATATCAATAAATGCCTTAGCATTTTCGCGGATTTGTTCAGCAGTGAACGAAACCTTGCCAATTGAGGTGTGTACGATACCTCCCTTGTCAACCTTAAAGTCTATCTTACCTTGTTTTACTTCTTTAACTGCCTTAGCTACGTCTGGAGTAACAGTACCACTCTTTGGGTTTGGCATCAAGCCACGAGGACCTAACACACGACCAAGAGCACCGATCTTACCCATGATAGCTGGTTGAGTTATAATAACGTCGATGTCAGTCCAGCCGCCCTTAATCTTTTCGATATATTCGTCCAAACCAACATAGTCGGCTCCTGCTTCTTTGGCTGCAGCTTCAGCGTCGGCTGAACAAAGCACAAGCACGCGAACTTGCTTACCTGTACCGTTTGGCAATGACACTGTACCACGAACCATCTGATTAGCCTTACGAGGATCTACACCAAGACGTACATCAATATCTACTGAAGCATCAAACTTAGTGAATGTAACTTCCTTCACCAATTCTGCAGCTTCCTTAAGAGTGTAAGCCTTCCCTGCTTCAATCTTCTCGCTGACTAACTTTTGATTTTTTGTAAGTTTGCTCATTTCAAATTGAAGTTTAATTAATTTTCAGGGAATGAACCCTTTACAGTGATACCCATACTTCTGGCTGTTCCTGCGACCATCTTCATAGCCGAGTCTAAAGTAAAACAGTTCAAATCAGGCATTTTGTCTTCAGCAATTGCCTTAACTTGCTCCCAAGTAACTTCAGCCACTTTCTTACGGTTAGGTTCGGCAGAACCGCTCTTAACCTTTGCAGCTTCCATCAATTGAACAGCTGCTGGTGGAGTCTTAACAATGAAGTCAAAAGTCTTGTCAGAGTAATATGTAATTACTACTGGAAGCACTTTGCCAGCCTTGTCTTGAGTGCGAGCATTGAATTGCTTACAAAATTCCATGATGTTAATACCCTTAGAACCAAGTGCAGGTCCTACTGGTGGTGAAGGATTTGCTGCTCCACCCTTAATCTGTAATTTGATCTGTCCAGCAATTTCTTTAGCCATTGTTTTCTCTTAATTAAAAAATTTAAAACATAAAGTCGCGTTACTATTGCGTCGGGGTGCGTAACCGCCCCTGCTCAATCAACGCTCTACTTGCGAATTTTCCAATTCAAGTGGTGTCTTTCTACCAAACACCTTCACCATAACCTTCAGTGATCGCTTTTCAGCATTCACCTCTTCAATTTCACCAACAAATCCGCTGAATGGACCGCTGATCACCTTAACCGATTCGCCCACCATATAGTCGTTCACTCCGCTATCCTCGTTCAGGGCATCGCTGTCAGCAGCGCCAAGCATACGATTAATTTCAGATTCACGCACAGGTTCTGGCTTTGGTGGCTTCTCGCGGTTGCGCACAAAGTCGATGATGTTTGTTGTGTTCTTGAGTTCAAACTCAATCTCACCAGTCATAGTGGCCTCCACAAAAATGTAACCCGACATTCTTGGTTTTTCTTTCACAACCTTCTTGCCGGCACGAGATGTAGAAACAATCTTTTCAGTTGGAAGTAATACCTGATGAACATAAAGGCCAAGATCAGAATTTTTGATTTCTGCTTCAAGCAGTTCTTTCACTTTCTGTTCCTTGCCCGAAATAGTACGCAAAGCATACCACTTCTTTCCACTGTTGTTATCTTCAGCCATTTCCTAAAACCAATTTTCAAAGATTATTTTTACCTATTGTTCGTTTGCTCACTATGCACACAGCATTAGATGCTATATACAAAGTGCATAATTGTGTCGATAACTTGATCCATGCACAGAATCACCAAGGCTATTACGATGGAAGCTATCATAACCAAGATTGTGCTTGAAACAAGTTGACTTTTCGTTGGCCAAGAAACCTTATAGATAAGTTCTCTATAAGAGTCCTCAATATCCGCAAATAACTTTAATTTCTTCATATAATCTCTTTATTAGCACGGGAAGAGAGGCTCGAACTCCCGACACCTGGTTTTGGAGACCAGTGCTCTA
>CAJLWM010000035.1 GCA_905210415.1 uncultured Prevotellaceae bacterium | reverse complement strand
AAGGCATCTTTTGTTTGTTTTTAACTCGCAATAGCCTGCTATTACTCGTTAAAAACCAATCAAAATCTGCTCTTCTAAAACTCCGAAATCTCACCAAGCCCTAATGACCGAAATGGGATAAACCCAAAATCGGGATAAAAGAAATCGGTCATTACCAGTGTAAATCCTCTTGTGTGGATGTTTACGTGGGAATGACCGATTTCGGGTTGTATTTAGTTGTCTTCGCCGAATACTATCTCTTTGTTGCGCTTCTGTGTTGGTGCTGCCGATGCTCCTGGGCGTGGCGTGACGGCGTTTTGCATCTCCTTGATAGCCGATTTAAACTTCGGATCGCGGCGATAGGTTGGCGATTTTTCAAGTTTGTCGAGCAGAGGGTCGTTCTCCATATCGTCTACCGAGAGAATCAGATAGCGGGCGCGTGCGATTTCTTGTTCGCGTTGTTCTACCTTCTCGTTGCTGTATATCTGAGCGATGATGTCGTTGCTGTTAACCTCAGGCTCTGGAGTATCAACAACAGGATTGCTTCGGCTGATTTTTGGCTTTTGAGTCTGCATCACAATCTTCTCCTCATCTTTGAGCGAAACGCTGAATCCCGAAGCCAAAATGGTGATTTTGATCTTCGAACCGAGCGATTCGTCGAATGCGGTACCCCAGATTACGTCTACGTCAGAGTCGAAGTTGCACATGAATTCGCGCATTTCGTTCACCTCTTCCATCACGAAAGGCTTGTCGGATTTAGGGTTGAAGTAGAAGTTCATAAGAATCTTCTTCGAGCCATATACGTCGCGGTTTTTGAGCAAAGGCGAGTTTAGAGCATCCTCAATTGCCTTAGTCACGCGGTGGTCGCCTTCGCCATAACCGCTGCTGATGATAGCCACGCCGCCATCGCGCAGAGTGGTGTTTACGTCCTTGAAGTCGAGGTTGATTTTACCGCTCACGTTGATAAGGTCGGAGATAGAGCGCGCCGCAGTAGACAGCGTGTCGTCGGCTTTGCCAAACGCGGTCATGAAGTCGAGTTCTGGGTAGATATCGGTGAGCCGTTCGTTGTTGATGATAAGAATGGCATCAACATATTTACTCATCTCGTTGGCACCGTTGAGCGCCTTTAGAATCTTCTTGTTGCCTTCAAAGAGGAATGGGATAGTGACGATGCCTATGGTGAGCACGCCGTGGTCGCGGGCTATGCGAGCCACTACAGGCGCAGCGCCGGTGCCGGTGCCGCCACCCATACCAGCGGTGATAAACACCATCTTGGTTTCGTCGTTGAATAGTTCGGCGATGTCGTCGGCGCTTTCTTCGGCAGCTTGTTTTGCCACTTCAGGGTCGTTGCCGGCACCCAAACCTTGACAAACGGTAGGTCCTATGAGCAGACGAGTAGGCACAGGTGAGTTTTGCAGTGCTTGACGGTCGGTGTTGCACACCACAAACGAAACACCCTTGATGTCTTGAGTGTACATGTGATTGATGGCGTTGTTGCCGCCACCGCCCACGCCCACCACTTTGATGATAGTGGGTTGCTTATCGATGTCCTTGAAGCCAGGATCGCTCATTATTTCATCGTTGTAGTTATGTCCTTGGTCCATATTGTAGAAGTTTTTTTGTTTCGATTATGAAAAAATGATTGTTTCGTGTCGGCAAATCGTCAGAAGCTGTCGTTTTCGTCGTCTTTGTTGCTTTCGTCGATGATGCCGATGATTTTATCCTTCAAGCGACCCAAATGACCGAACAGCGACTTCTTGTTGCCTCGTTCTTGCTCTTGAGTGTTGTTGTTGGTAGTAGTGGCAGGCTCGTTGATGGTGAAATCAGGAGCGTTGTTGACCTCTGGTGCAGGCTGATAAGTGCGGCGAATCACGCAAGAGTCGTCGCCGATGCGCTTAGCGGCTTCGATGATCAGCGATAGCACGCCCATATTTTCCACTGGGTTAGGCACAGCGGTGTAGGTGCTGAGTTGCGAAGGCATGCTCTTGGCAATGCGCACATTGATGTTGTTGCTGCTGAAATTCACGGCCTCCTTGATTTTCTCGTCGATGCCCTTGAGCAAAGCGCCACCGCCCACAAGCACTATGTGGTGAATGTCGTTGAGCGACAATCCGGCGTTGCTCACTTGCGCAGTGATGTTGGCGATGATTTCGCCAGTGCGTGCAAGTATATAGTTGGCAGCATCGCTCGATTTCACGTTGTCGATGGTCACAGGGTCGGCAGTCGGCTTGAGCGGATTGGCGAGGTTTCGCTTAATCTTCTCGGCGTTCTCTTCGCGAATGTTCAGGTCGGTGATGTCGCGGGTGAGGTTGCGTCCGCCAAGCGGAATGGTGATGAGATACACGAGCGCATCGTTTTGGTAAATCGACACTGTAGTGGTCTCGGCACCCATATCTACGAGCAAGCAGCCCAAAGAGCGTTCTTCGGCAGTAAGCACAGCGTCGGCCACCGCCACAGGAGTGGTGATAAGACCCTTCACCTGCACTTGCTGGTTAAACACGCGCTTTAGGTTGAGGAGTATCGATTGGTTGGCTACGATAAGGTTGAGGCAAGCCACGATGTCGGTGCCGTAGTAGCCCACTGGATTGCGTATTTCAGCCTTGTCGATATAGTAGGTGCGAGGTATCACGTCGATAGTCTCGTAGTTTGTCAGAGTGTTGCGGGTGGCGTCTTTCTTGATGTTGTCGATAAGCGCCTGGGTGATGGTTTGCTCGGTGCTGAGCGAGCGTTGAGCCTCGGTGGGCATGCTGCGCAGCGAGCGACCAGAAACTCCCACATACACGCTGCGAATCTCGCCATCGATGAGATTGCCGAGCTTCAGGAGAATTCTGTTGATAGAAGCCTTGGTGCTTTCTACGTTTTTGATGCAGCCATAGCGCACGAAGTTGAGCGTAGGCTCGCTTTCGATGCCCAAAAGGTAGATTTGTCCGTCGGCGCGCTTCTCTGCTACTGCGCCCACGGTCTTTGAACTACCGATTTCAATCGCTGCGATGTATTGTGTAGTGTCCATATCCATATTTATATGATTGAGGGTTTATGTAAAGTTCTGAAATTAATTTCTTTTAAATGCTTTTTTCATTTTGTTGCTTATCTCTTTGCTGTCCTTCTTGTCGTCGTTGTTGCTTATCACGCGCGAAGAGTCGCTCACCATCATCGTTTCGATGTCGGCGTCGGCTTCATCGGGCTGATTTGCCCAGTCGAAGTCACTCTTGACAGCCTTCACACGTCGGGTGGCTACCACTTGGTGGCTGAATTTCAGTGAGATGGTGTCGTAGTAGAGCCAACCCTTTTCGGGCATTACCTTGGTGTAGAACTCGCGCAATTTGGCAAATTTGTTGTCTAAATTGTCGATGTGACCAATGTTCACCACATGCCCAAGGATGCATGGCACGATATACACGTTGTTGCTATCGCGCACACTATACATTGTGACGAGAGCGCTGAGCGATTCGTCTGAATTTACGTAATCAATGAGAGGCAACAACTTGACGGGTGAGAATTGCGCATTGAAGTGACCCTGCACCACTGGCACATCCACGTGATATTGAGCCGTAGCCGACATGCGTTTGCCCTTGCGGTTGACGTAGTAGGATTGCAGCCCATCAAACACACGCATCACAGGCACCAATTGCGTGGCGCGAATCTGCAGGGTGCTGTTGTTGGCTATCACGCAATCCACATTCTCGAGATATTCCGACTGGTTGAGCACTTGCTCAATCTTGAGAGTGTTGATGTCGGCAAATCGTTGTCCCAGAGGATTGATGTCGAGCCTTTTGAGTTCGTTGAGAATGTTTTGGCGCGTCACAAACACCGAACTGTCGGAATTGGTGATTTCCACCTCCACGCCCTTGCACACGGCATCAGATGCTTGGCGATTGCTCCACACGCCCGCCACAATGATTATGGCGAGCATGATGGTAATGCCAATCACACGCAGTATGCGCAGTTGTATGTCAGTGAGATGTCGCACTATAGTTGATTATTTATTTTTGATGATTTCGCATATTTCTGGCAAGTAGTTGCAGACGTCGCCGGCACCCACTGTGAGAAGTATGTCGTAGTTGTTCTCTCTGATTGTGTCGAGGAGTTGTTCCTTGCGAATAAGCGTCTTCTTAGGGCAAGTGATCTTGTCGAAGATGATTTCAGATGTCACGCCTGGGATTGGCTGTTCGCGAGCAGGATAGATGTCGAGCAAAATCACCTCGTCGGCATGCGAAAGGGCTTCGGCAAACTGAGGCGCGAAGTCGCGTGTGCGAGTGTAGAGGTGAGGTTGGAACACAGCAGTGACTTTGCGACCAGGGTAAAGGTCCTTCACAGAGCGAATGCTTGCGCGCAATTCGTCGGGGTGGTGGGCATAGTCGTCGATTACTACCTTGCCGTGTTCGCCTGGCTCTTTAATCCAGAAGTCGAAGCGGCGTTTAGCACCGCCAAATGTTGCAATGCCCTTGCGAAGTGACTCCTCGTCGGTGCCGATGAGCCAGCATGCCGCCATAGCAGCCACAGCGTTCTCTATGTTGATGTCTACAGGCACTCCGAGCACCACGTCTTTGATAGTGCCTTTAGGGGTGACGAAGTCAAATGTGATGTCACCGCCGCCTTTGCGCACGTTTTCGGCGTGGAAATCGCCCTCGTTGCGTGAATAGGTGTAGGTGGTGACGCCCTCCACAGGACGTGGCTTGAGTTTCAAGCCAGTGTGCACGATGAGCATACCGTCAGGGCGAATAAGTTCGGTGAAGTGAGCGAAGCTTTCAAGATAAGCCTTCTCGGTGCCGTAGATGTCGAGGTGGTCGGGGTCGGTGGCAGTCACCACGGCGATGTAAGGACGCAAGTGGTGGAACGAACGGTCGAACTCGTCGGCCTCGATTACTGAATATTCGCTGTGGTCGGAGAGTATGAGGTTGCTATTGTAATTCTTCAGAATACCACCCAAGAATGCGTTGCAGCCGATAGGTGAAATGTTGAGGATGTGAGCCGCCATGCTTGATGTGGTGGTCTTGCCGTGTGTGCCAGAGAAGCACAAGCCCTTGGAATTGTGGGTGATGATACCCAGCAATTCGGCGCGCTTAATCACGCGGAAACCGCCGTTGCGGAAGTATTGTAAGCCAGCGTGTGTGGCAGGGAGGGCAGGGGTATATACCACCAAAGTGGTGGCTGCGTCGCGGCAGTAGGCTGGTATCAAGTCGGGGTTTTCGTCGTAGACAATCTCCACGCCTTCGCTTTCGAGAGCGCGAGTGAGGTCGGTGGCAGTGCGGTCGTAGCCAGCCACTTTATAGCCGTTGGCAAGGAAATAACGCTCAAGGTTAGCCATGCCAATGCCTCCAGCGCCTACGAAGTATAACGATTTATATTTTTCCATAATCTGACAATTCTCCTTTCTTCAGATTGCTTATTTATTGATGATTTCCATTACTTTATCTACAATTTTCTCAGCGGCGTTGTTCAAAGCCATAGCCTTCACGTTTTTCTCGATGTCGGCTATACGTTGGGTTTGGGTGACGGTGCTGAGCATGGTGTCGACGAGCGAAGTCGGAGCATCGGCGTCGGTGACCATTAGTGCGGCGTTGCGGTGAGCAAGGGCAAGCGCATTCTTGGTCTGGTGGTCTTCGGCCACGTTTGGCGAAGGCACGAGGATAGATGCTTTGCCGAGCAACTGCAACTCTGAGATGCTGCTTGCGCCGGCGCGCGACACCACGAGGTCGGCAGCGCGGTAAGCCATATCCATATTGGTGATGAATGCTTGTTGCAACACGTTGCTTACGCCCGATTCGGCGAGCGCCTTGCGGCACTCTTCGTCGTAGAACTTGCCGGTTTGCCATATCACTTGCACTTCATCGGCTTTTGCTCCGATGGTCTTAAGGCCGGCAATGATGGTATTGTTGATGGTGCGGGCACCCAGGCTGCCGCCGATGATGAGGATAACTTTCTTGGCAGGGTCGAGGTTGAATGCTTTCACGGCCTCGTCGCGCGATGCGGTGCAGTTGAGCAGGGCTGCGCGCACAGGGTTGCCGGTCATCACTATCTTGTCGGCAGGGAAGAAACGCTCCATTCCATCGTAGGCCACGCAGATGCTTGTGGCCTTCTTAGCAAGCAGTTTGTTGGTAACGCCGGCATAAGAGTTTTGCTCTTGCAGCAGGGTGGGGATTCCTGCCTTTTGAGCGGCTTTGAGCATTGGTCCGCTGGCATATCCGCCCACGCCGATGGCGATATCTGGCTTAAACTCCTTGAGAATGTTCTTTGCCATTCTTATGCTCTTCATAAGGTGGAAAAGAACAGTCACGTTCTTGAGCAGATTCTTGCGGTTGAAGCCAAACACTGGCAAACCGATGATGCGGTAGCCTGCGGCTGGCACTTTTTCCATTTCCATACGTCCCTGAGCGCCTACAAATAGGATGTTTGCATCAGGGTAGCGACGACGAATCTCGCCGGCAATTGATAAGGCGGGGAATATGTGGCCACCAGTGCCGCCTCCGCTCACGAGGATGTTGAGTTTCTTATTCATTGTTGATAATTATTTGCATTGGGTTAGGAGCTTGCTCTTCCTTAGGAAGGTTCTGCTCGTCTTTCTTCTTCATTTTGTCGATGGTGTTTTGACTTGCATGTCGGCTCACGCTGAGCATAATGCCGAATGCGGCGCTCATACACCACACCGATGTGCCACCCTCAGAGATGAGGGGTAATGATTGCCCCGACACTGGAAATAATCCGGTGTTGATGGCCATGTGCACCAGAGCCTGGAACGTAATCATCACGGCTGTACCCATGATGAGCAGAGCAGGTAGTGCGCGGGCGCACCTACTTGCTATGAGTCCGGCGCGGATAAGAATCCACAGATATAGTATCAGCACTATCACGCCGCCAATGAGTCCGGTTTCCTCCACGATGATAGAGTAGATATAGTCGGAGTAGGCCAAAGGCAGTCGGCTGCACTCGCGGGAGTTGCCAGGGCCAACGCCCAGTATTCCGCCGTTGGCTTGCGCCATGTGGGCATACATTTCCTGCTCGTTTTTGGCGGTCTTAGGCATATACACCAGCGAGTCGTGATTGTGTTTCCATCGAAGCACGCGATTCATCCATGTGGAAGAGCGACCTACTGAAGCACCGTCTTCGTCTTCGTCTACGGTGATGGCATTGTCGGAGGTGGCGCCTGCCGATGCTTGCATCTCGGTCTGAGCCTTGCGTTGCTTCTCCTTATTGCTCTTGTTGATGGTATATAAGCCGGCACCAACTAAGGCATAAACGATGAATACCACGCCCAGTTGTCGCACTTTGATGCCACCTACCCACATAATCACTATACTGGTGGTCATGATGAGCATGGTGTTGGTGAAGCCTTGCATAAACAGGAATGCTGCAAAACAGCACACTATTGTCACCGACCAAAATGCGCCGGTGCGAGTAACTCCGTTGCATATCTGGTAGCGCGACACAACGAGCGGAATTGCCGTGGCAATGGCAAGTTTTGCCAATTCGGCTGGTTGCAGTGTGCCAAGTCCGGGCACGGGAATGGCGCGCACTGCACCATTTACGTCGTCGCCAAGAAATTGCACGGCAACCACGCTGCCAAAGGCAAGAATCGCGTAGGCCTTAATCCAAAAGATAAATTTGGTGTAGTGCAAGCGCTGTATGGTCCAAAGAATGAGAAATCCCGATCCGAGCAGACCGCAGTGCTTGAGCAGGGGCGCGTAGAGCCCTTGCTTGCCCACCACCTGACTGAGCGCTGTGTACGACTCAATTACTGAGATGATGCACAGCGTGATGTAGATGCCCCAGATCCAGCGGTCGCCGCTTTTCACGGTTTCTTCCTCTTCTTGTATGTAGGTTTGCGCCATTTATTAAGGGTTTTATTAACTATAACTGCTTACTTAAGATTTTTCACGCACGCCTTGAATTGCTCGCCGCGGTCTTCGTAGCTCTTGAAGAGGTCGAAGCTTGCGCAGCAAGGCGAGAGCAGCACGGTGTCGCCTTCTGTGGCAAATTGTGCGCATTTCTCCACGGCTTCTTGCATGCTGCGTGCATCGGCAATGGCAGGCACTTTATCGTCGAAGAATTTGTGCAACTTGTCGTTGTCAACGCCGAGGCAAACGATGGCTTTCACCTTTTCCTTCACGAAATCCTCTATTTCGGTGTAGTCGTTGCCCTTGTCTTTGCCGCCGAGAATCAGCACTGTAGGTTGGGTCATGCTTTCGAGGGCATACCAAGTGCTGTTTACGTTGGTGGCCTTAGAGTCGTTGATATATCTCACGCCAGCGATGGTGTCGACGTATTCCAGACGGTGCTCTACCGATTGAAAGTCAGACAAAGCCTTGCGGATGGTTTCCTTCTTGATGTCGAGGATAGAAGCCGAAAGGGCAGCTGCCATTGAGTTGTAGAGGTTGTGCAGACCCTTTAGCGACAAAGCGTCGCGGTTGATGTCCCACGCGCCATTGCCGGCATTCACCACGATTTCGCCGTTGTGTACATAGGCTGCAGCGTCGCTGTCGTCGTGCTCGCTGAAAGGAAGCATACGGGCTTCGGTCTTGAGATTTTTGAGCTGAGCAGCGATGATTGGGTCGTCTTGCCAGAAGATGAATGAGTCTTCGCTGGTTTGATTCTGCATGATGCGGAATTTCGCAGCCACATAGTTCTCCATCTTATAGTCGTAGCGGTCGAGGTGGTCAGGGGTGATATTCAATATCACAGCCACGTTGGCCTTAAACTCATACATGTTGTCGAGTTGGAAACTGCTGAGCTCAATCACATACACGTCGTGATGCTCAGTAGCCACCTGCAGAGCGAGGCTATTGCCCACGTTGCCAGCCAAGCCCACGTTTAATCCTGCGCTTTGCAGAATATGGTAGGTGAGCAGGGTGGTAGTGGTCTTGCCGTTGCTACCGGTGATGCACACCATCTTGGCGTCGGTATATCGGCCGGCAAACTCTATTTCGGAGATTACCGGAATGTTTTTTGAGTGAATTTTCTGGATGATAGGAGCCTTATCAGGAATGCCCGGGCTCTTAATCACCTCGTCGGCAGCGAGTATTTTTTCTTCGGTGTGGTGTTTCTCTTCCCAATCGATGCCGTAACTGTTGAGCAGGTTTTTGTATTTTTCCTTGATTTCGCCCATGTCGCTGAGCCAAACCTCAAAACCTTTCACTTTGGCGAGCACAGCAGCGCCTGCGCCGCTTTCGCCGCCTCCTAATACAACTATTCTTTTCTTGTTATCCATAACGTGAAATTGTTTATGTGATACTTTTGTGGATTTTCTTATCTAATCTTGAGTGTTACGAATGTCACCACAGCCAGGAATATTGCCACGAGAGTGAATCTCATCACAATCTTTGATTCTGGGATGGCTTGCAGCGGGCGCTGAATGATGGCGTCGATGCCAGCATTGCCAGGTTTCTGGAAGTGGTGGTGCAGAGGTGTCATCTTGAAGATGCGTCGTCCCACGCCAGTGCGTCGCTTGGTGTATTTGAAGTAAGCCACCTGTATCATTACAGAGAGGTCTTCAACGAAGAAGATGGCGCATAGGATAGGAATGAGCAATTCCTTGCGGATGAGGATGGCAAACACGGCAATCAGTCCACCCAGCGTGAGGCTGCCGGTGTCGCCCATAAACACTTGCGCAGGGAATGAGTTATACCAAAGGAAACCGATGGTGGCACCGATGAATGCGGCGGCAAACACCACCAGCTCTGCGCTGTTTGGTATATACATGATGTTGAGGTAACTTGAATATATCACGTTGCCTCCCAGATAGCACATTATGGCAAGTGCCACGCCTATCACCGCCGAGGTGCCTGTGCAGAGACCGTCGAGTCCGTCGGTGAGGTTGGCACCGTTGCTCACGGCTGTGATTACGAATATGGTGACGAGGATGAAGAGTATCCATCCGCCGGTCTGTGCGTGTTTGCCAAGCCACTTGGTGCACGAAGCATAGTCGAAGTTGTTGTTCTTCACAAATGGGATGGTGGTCTGTGTGGCTTTCTCGTTGGTGGTTTTGTGGCTGATAACCACTTCTTTGCTTTCGCGGTTTACCACCTCCACGTTTTCGCGCATCACGATGTCGGGGCTGAGATACATAGTGACGCCCACCACGAGTCCGAGTCCCACTTGACCTACAATCTTAAACTTGCCCTTCAGGCCGTCCTTGTTGTTGCGGGCGATTTTCAGGTAGTCGTCGGCGAAGCCCAGGCAGCCGAGCCAGATTGTGGAGAATATCATTAGCAGCATATACACGTTAGAGAGGTTGCCGACAAGCAGACATGGCACCACTATGGCAATGATAATGATGATACCGCCCATCGTAGGTGTGCCTTTCTTGCTCATTTGTCCTTCGAGCCCGAGGTCGCGCACGATTTCTCCCACCTGCATCAGTTGCAGGCGATTGATGATGCGGCGTCCGATGACGATGGAGATAAATAGCGAGAGCACGAGTGCAACGCCCGATCGGAATGTTATATACGACATGAGTCTACCTCCAGGGATGTCGTAGCTGCTGAGTAATTCGTAAAGACTGTATAACATGCTTATTTACAATTAATATGTGGAGTTTATGCTTTTTCGTCTTGGAAAATGCTGTTGATAACTTCTCTGTCGTCGAAGTGGTGCTTAACACCCTTCACTTCTTGATATGTCTCATGACCCTTGCCAGCCACAAGCACCACGTCGCCGGCATTGGCGAGTTGGCATGCCACGCGTATGGCTTCGCGTCGGTCGGTGATGGTGAGCGCTTTGCTGCGAGTGTCGTCGTCGAGGCCCGCTTGCATATCCTTTAGGATTGCTTCAGGGTCTTCAAAGCGAGGGTTGTCGCTTGTGAGAATCACACGGTTGCTGCGCTGAGCTGCTTCGCGAGCCATGATAGGTCGCTTGCCGGCATCGCGATTGCCGCCACAACCCACCACGGTGATAATTTCGCCCTTATTGCCGAGTACTTCCTTGATGCTTGAAAGCACATTGACGATTGCGTCGGGGGTGTGGGCATAGTCAACCACAGCTGTGTAGCCGCGAGGCGAAAGGAATGTCTGGAAACGTCCGGCCACAGGCACGAGCAGGCTCATCTTCACGAGCACGTCGTCCTCTTGCCAGCCAAGCATAAGGCATGTGCCATACACGGCTGTGAGGTTGTAGGCATTGAATTTGCCGGTAAACATCACCTCAAGGTCCTTGCCGTTGATGTTGAGCGAGGTGCCGTTGAGGCGGCTCTCCACGATGCGGCATTTATAGTCGGCAAGTGCGCGCAACGAGTAGGTGCGGCATTGCGCCTTGGTGTTTTGTGTCATTGTGAGGCCTTGCTTGTCGTCGATGTTGGTGATGGCGAAAGCGTCGGCTTGCAGTCCGTCGAAGAACGATTTCTTTGCATGGATATAGTTGTCCATAGTCTTGTGGAAGTCGAGGTGATCGCGAGTGAGGTTGGTGAAAATGCCTCCCTTAAAGTGCAGGCCGTTGATGCGGTGTTGCACGCAAGAGTGGCTGCTCACCTCCATAAATGCGTATTCGCAACCCTGCTCCACCATCTCGTGCAAGAGTTGGTTGAGTGTGAGAGGGTCAGGGGTGGTCTGCTTGGCATCTTGCTCGCTCTTGTGGATGATATTTCGCACGGTAGAGAGCAATCCAGCCTTATATACCATCAGTTCTGCCATTTCATAGAGCAGAGTGGCGATGGTGGTTTTGCCGTTAGTGCCGGTCACACCCACCAGAGTGAGGTGTTCAGAAGGGTGGTCGTACCACTCGCCAGCGATAAACGGAAGCGCTTCGGTGCTGTTTTTCACCACTACAAAAGTCACATCGTCGCTGATTTGCTCAGGCAGATGCTCGCACACTACGGCAGATGCACCTGCTGCTACCACGTTGGGTATGAATTGGTGGGCATCTACAGCCACGCCATTGACAGCCACGAAAAGCGAACCCTTTGCGGCTTTGCGGCTATCGCACACCACGTCGCTAATGGCTACGTCGGCATTGCCCACTATCTGTATGGGCTTGATGCTTTGTATTATTTGTCGGAGTGATTTCATCATATCTATGTTATATAAAAAGTATGTTGTCTGTCAATTTCTCAATAGCAGGTCGATGTGTTGACCTCGCTTATATGCTGTGCCTGGAGTGATGCTTTGCTTGGTAACGTAGCCGTTGCCGTGCAGGCGCACCACCAATCCGGCGCTCTCAAGTTGCGCTATGGCTTCGCGTGCGCTAAGCCCTTTCACGTTTGGTACTCCACCTTTGGCAGCCGCCTTGGGTGAGGCGAACGATTTCGCTCCGCTGATGCCGAGCGACGATGTCACGCGGCGGTGAAGGTCGTTGTGGTCGGAGGCATATATAGTTGCGGCAGCAGGCTTTTCTACGGTTACTGACTTTGCTTCCAGCCCGAGCAGCCCGTGGGCATACATCTTCTTTGCCACTTCAAGCATCACGCGTCCGCTACTGCCGGCAGCGCCGCGGTTGGCGCCGAGCATCACCACGATGCATGAGTACTTAGGATTTTGATAAGGGAAAAATCCGCAGAATGCCAAACGCTTGGTGGTGGTGTAGCGACCCTCTTTGGTGGTGTAGCAGGTGCCGGTTTTACCCGCAAGTTCCACTTTTTCGTCCTTGAGTGAGCGTCCGGTGCCGTGTTGGCCCCAAACCACGTCGTGAAGCATAATCTTGAGTTTCTCGGCGTTGACCGAGTCGCACACGTGTTGGCGCACATACGTCACTGGCACAATCGAGTCTGGCTCGCCAGCGCGCGAGAATTTCTTTACCAAGTGCGGACGCACATATCGGCCATGGTTGGCAATGGCGTTATACATGGCGAGGGTGCGCAGTGGCGGGATGAGTGTAGAGTAGCCATAAGCCATGCGGGTGAGCGCAATGCGGTCGGCGCGCTTGTTGCCCAGTCGTGCCACGCGAGGCAGTTGCTCACCTGCGATGCCGGTGTTGAATGGTTCGAAGAAGCCCATCTCTTCCAGACGGTCGCGGAATTTACCTGGGCTTTTGGCGTATTTCTTATCTTTTGAAAATCCTGAAGTGATGATTTTCGACATACCGATGTTTGACGACGTCTCCATGATTTGGCGTGGCGTGAGTGCGTCACCGCCGTGAGGGTCGTTGATGGCTCGGCCTTCGTAGATCACCGAGCGACCGGTGACAATAGGCGCGTTGATATCGCTCACCAATCCGTCTTCGAGAGCCATCATCATGGTTATCGGTTTCATGATTGAGCCCGGTTCGTAGCCAAGCACCGCGTGGTTTACGCCCTCCACATAGTTGTTTTCTTTGGCGTTCCACTCCAGGTTGCTGATGGCTTTTATTTCGCCGGTAGACACTTCCATAAGCACTGCGGTGCCCCATTGAGCGTCGCATTCAAGCAGTTGTTTAGATAGTTCTTCCTCCACGATGTCCTGCAGGGCAACGTTGATGGTGGTGGTGACGTCGTAGCCGGGTACGGCTGGCTCTTTCACGGTGTTAGCCATACCGGTGGTCACTTGCACCTTCTCGTATACACCCTTTTTGCCATAGAGATATTTGTCGAGCGCCATCTCCAGACCAGAGCGGCCATGTATTTCGTGTTCGTCGTTCTCGCCCACGCTACCTATGCTTCGCGAAGCCATTGAGCCGAAAGGCTTGGTGCGCGACACCATCGACGTGGTGTAGAAGCCGGTTTTGTTGCGTTTCCCCTTTAGGAAAGGGAATGTGCGCAGGCGTTTCACGTCGTTGTTGGTGAGCTTGGTGAATAGAGTGAATGCGCGGTTGGTGCGCTTGTTGAGTTGCTCCTCAAGCGCAGTGCGCCATTCGCGAGCCGACTTGCCTGGTCGGAAGTTGGCAAGGCTGTCGCTGAGCACGGGGATGGAGTCGCGCATCATTTTATCGTCGAGTCCCTCCGACTTGAAGTCGATGCAAGCGTTGAAAAACGATATGTCGGCAGCGAGAATGCTTCCGTTGTCACTATAGATATTGCCGCGCTTAGGCACGATAAGGCTTTCCTTAGTGATGAGGCTTTCGGCTTTCTCGTTCCATTTGTCGCTAGAAATCCATGTGGTGCGCAGGAGCTCCAGAAATATGAGGAAGGAGAATATCAGCATCAATGCTATCACCAGCTCAAATCGGAATATTATGTTTCTCTTGTTGTTCTGCTTCATACTATTTGAGATTGAAAGATGGGCTTTCTGGTGAAATGAGATCGATGCGCATAGTGTCTACGAGTCGCTTCATGCTGCTCTCGCGGATGAGCGAGTTGTAGCGAGCGCTTGCGTCCACTCTATTGGCTTGCTCCACGAGCAAGTCTTTTTCGAGGTGTTTTATTTCAGTGATTTTTGATTGGCAATCATATTTGTTGGCAATAGACATCAATATCATTGATATTACCACCACCACGAGCATCCAGTGTCGTTTAAAGAAGTGATAAGGCACAATCTGACCTTTGTAGAGGCGCACAAACAAGTGTTCGCTGCGTGATTCTTGCAGTGGTTGTCGTTTGTTGTCAGATTCTATGTTCTCCTTTTTTGCCATGATGCTTGATTATATGATTTTTCCTCAGTGTGTTATAGTCGTGTGGCTATTCTTAGTTTTGCTGATCGTGAGCGTGGGTTTCGCTCCACCTCCTCGTCGCTTGGCACAATCACCTTGTTGTTGACCAACTTGAATGGCGTGTCTACGCGTCCGAAGAAGTCTTTTTCCATTTTTCCCTCCACGTTGCCGCTTCGAAAGAAGTTTTTCACCAGTCGGTCTTCCAGCGAGTGGTAGGTGATTATCACGAGTCGTCCGCCGGGCTTGAGCACCTTCAGCGATTGGGTGAGCAGGGCTTTGAGCACCGATATTTCGTCGTTCACTTCGATGCGCAGCGCTTGAAACACTTGCGCGAGTTCTTTCTTCTCGTGTTGAGGCTTGATGAATGGTCGCACCACGTCGAGCAGTTGCTGCACAGTGGTGAGCGGTGTCTTGTTGCGGGCTTTCACTATGGCAGCCGCCATGCGTCGCGATTGCTTGAGTTCGCCGTAGAGATAGAGAATGTTGGCGAGTTGTTCCTCGGAATATTCTTGTAGGATGGCTTTTGCGTCGCGTTTGCTGTCTTGATTCATGCGCATGTCGAGGTTGCCGTCGAAGCGAAACGAGAAGCCGCGTTCCTTGTCGTCGAAGTGGTGAAACGACACGCCAAGGTCGGCGAGTATGCCGTCAACGCCTTCCACGCCGTGGTAGCGCATAAAATTTGATAGAAAAGCGAAGTTGCTGTGTACGAATGTAAACCGTGGATCGTCGATGCGGTTGGCATAGGCGTCCATGTCTTGGTCGAAACCATATAGGTGTCCGTTGGCGCCGAGATTTTGCACGATGGCACGCGAATGACCGCCGCCGCCAAAGGTGACGTCGACATAAGTGCCGTCGGGTTTAATATCCAGTCCGTCGATGCACTCGTTGAGCAGTGCCGGTGTGTGATATGTGATTTCGCCCATATAAAATAGATTTACAAATTCAAATCAATCTCTAATTCAATCATTATGGTGTAATACACTGATAATGTATTAGTTATACAAAAGGGTACAATACACCCGATATTCCGCCGTAAAGATAGGAATAATTCCGCTGAGTTTACATATCGGAATTTGATTTTTTGCCAAAAAGTTATTAACAACCTTAATAATGAGCGTGTAAGTGCGCATATTGAGGCTGATTTGCGTTTGTAAATGTGAAGGGTCTCCTTACGCCTCTTGTGTGGCGCGTAGAAGAGGGTAGAGCAGGGGTGCAATTAGAGTTGTTGCTTGAGTATTTCCACCAATTCTTTCACTCCCTGGGTGGCTGGTTTGGCTATCACGTGCAGGTTTGGCATCGATATGTTGGCTGGTTTTGGGTCGATGTAGTAGATTGGTGTGCCTGGGCGTGTGCAGTTGATAAGGCTTGCTGCCGGATACACCACGAGCGATGTGCCGATAACCACAAATATGTCGGCGTCTTGCACCAGATGCATTGCCGGTGTGAAGTTGGGCACGGCCTCCTCAAAGAACACTATGAACGGTCGCACAGGGTCGCCGTATTTGTCGCGTGTGGCGGTGCTTGTCTCGAGGTTGTCGGGCGAGAGGGTGTAGACGTGGGTTTCGTTTTTGAGCGATTGCATCTTCATCAGTTCGCCATGCAGGTGAAGCACTTTGGTGCTGCCGGCGCGTTCGTGCAGGTCGTCTACGTTTTGGGTGATGATTTGCACGTCGAAGTCTTTCTCGAGTTCGGCGAGGGCGTAGTGTGCGGCGTTAGGCTTGGCTTCAACGAGCTTTTTGCGTAGTCCGTTGTAGAACGTGTGAATAAGTTCTGGGTTTTTTAGGAAGCCCGTGTGGCTTGCCACTTCCATTACTGGGTAGTTCTCCCAAAGTCCGTCGGCGTCGCGAAATGTTTTGATGCCGCTTTCTGCGCTCATGCCGGCGCCTGTAGAGATAACAATCTTCTTCATAGCGATAAATGATTTGTTGCCTCAAATTTAGTGAAAATTGTTGAGAAGGTGGTTGAGTGTAGGCTGGAAAAATTTAGTCAAGGAGCTTTGGTGGGTATGGGGTAAAAGAAAAGTGCCGCGCTCAGTGATGAGCACGGCACTTAAGGATATATAATGTTCTTGTTTTATTATGTTCTGAACATTAGAGTTGTGGGCCAGCAGCAACAAGAGCCTTACCAGCTTCGTTGTTGGTGTACTTGTCGAAGTTCTTGATGAAACGAGCTGCGAGGTCCTTAGCCTTAACTTCCCATTCAGAAGCGTTAGCGTAAGTGTCGCGTGGGTCAAGGATTGCTGGGTTCACACCTGGAAGGCTTGTTGGTACTTCGAAGTCGAACATAGGGATCTTCTTAGTTTCAGCCTTGAGGATAGCTCCGTCGAGGATAGCGTCGATGATACCGCGGGTATCAGGAATTGAGATACGCTTGCCAGTACCGTTCCAGCCAGTGTTAACGAGGTATGCCTTAGCACCGCTCTTTTCCATCTTCTTAACGAGTTCTTCAGCATACTTAGTTGGGTGAAGTTCCAAGAAAGCTTGGCCGAAGCAAGCAGAGAATGTTGGAGTTGGTTCAGTGATACCACGTTCAGTACCAGCCAACTTAGCAGTAAAGCCAGAGAGGAAGTAGTACTTAGTTTGCTCTGGAGTAAGGATAGATACTGGAGGAAGTACACCGAATGCGTCAGCAGAAAGGAAGATAACGTTCTTAGCTGCTGGAGCAGAGCTACCTGGTTGGATGTTGTTGATGTGGAAGATTGGGTAAGAAACACGAGTGTTTTCAGTCACCTTCTTGTCGTTGAAGTCAATCTTGCCTTCAGCGTCAACAGTAACGTTTTCAAGAAGAGCGTTACGCTTGATAGCACCGTAGATGTCTGGTTCGTTTTCCTTGCTCAAGTTGATAACCTTAGCGTAGCAGCCACCTTCGAAGTTGAATACGCCGTTGTCGTCCCAACCGTGTTCGTCGTCACCGATAAGGCGGCGCTTAGGGTCGGTAGAAAGGGTAGTCTTACCAGTACCTGACAAACCGAAGAAGATTGCAGTGTTTTCACCGTTCATGTCGCAGTTAGCAGAGCAGTGCATAGAAGCGATGCCTTGCAATGGCAAGTAGTAGTTCATCATAGAGAACATACCCTTCTTCATTTCACCACCATACCAAGTGTTGATGATAACTTGTTCGCGGCTTGTTACGTTGAAAGCAACGCAAGTTTCTGAGTTAAGACCAAGTTCCTTGTAGTTTTCTACCTTTGCCTTAGAAGCGTTGTAGATAACGAAGTTTGGTTCGAAGTTCTTGAGTTCTTCTTTAGTAGGACGGATGAACATGTTAGTCACGAAGTGAGCTTGCCATGCTACTTCCACGATGAAGCGAACAGCCATACGAGTGTCAGCGTTAGCACCGCAGAATGCGTCAACTACGAAAAGACGCTTATTTGAGAGTTCTTTCTTTGCGAGATCCTTAACCTGTGCCCAAGTTTCTTCAGTCATTGGGTGGTTGTCGTTCTTGTAGCCTTCTGAAGTCCACCATACAGTGTTCTTAGAGGTTTCGTCCATAACGATGTACTTGTCTTTAGGTGAACGACCAGTGTAGATACCTGTCATTACGTTCACTGCACCAAGTTCAGTGTTTTGACCAACTTCATAGCCTTCGAGGCCTGCCTTTGTTTCTTCTTCGAAGAGAGTTTCGTAAGAAGGGTTGTACACAACTTCAGTAGTGCCTGAAATTCCGTACTTCAATAAATCTTCTTTGTTAAACATTTTACCCTAAAAAATATTTTATTGTGTATAATGAATTGAATTCACACATTCGTTTTGCGCCTCTTGAGCGGGCTTCGCCCGGAGTTCACGCTTATCGACCACAAAGTTAATACATTTATTTAGATAATGAAAGTGATTACGGAAAGATTTCTTTAATTTAATTTTCTTTTTCTTTTCGACACCTTTTTTTAGCAACTACGGCTTTGATGTGTTGGTGGTTAGAGCCAGATGTTGATGATGCTTTTCTGGTGCCTATGGCAGGGGTGAAATCGGGCGAAAACACGCGTGCGCATTGTGCTGAAAAGGTGTGTGTTTTACCAAAATCAGTCGCCGAAAATATGGATGGAAAAATTTTTTTGAAAAATATTGCGAAAAAATTTGGTGGAACGAAAAAGTGTATATACATTTGCAGTGTACTAATCAACTAATACACTACAATGGCGATTGGTGCGGAAAGATATAAAAATGTGAAACAAGAAATAATAGAATCAAAATGTTACAAGTAAAGAATCTAACTTACGGTTATCGAAAATCGCCAAAAAAGATTTTTAGTGATTTCTCGCTCGATTTTGAGCCGGGAAGAGTGTACGGGTTGCTTGGCCGCAATGGTGCGGGCAAGTCTACCTTGATGTATCTGCTTTCGGGGTTGTTGACTCCAGAAAAAGGAATGGTGCAATTTGATGGCAAGAACGTGCGCGACCGCCGCCCATCTACCCTCAGCGAGATTTTTGTTGTGCCTGAGGAGTTTGAGTTGCCATCGGTGAGCCTGAGAAAATATGTGGCGATAAATGCCCCTTTTTATCCCAACTTCAGTATTGACGACTTCAAAGCCCATTTGGCTGCGTTTGAGATGGACGACATGGATGTGAATCTCAAGTCGCTCTCTATGGGTCAGAAGAAGAAAGTGTTTATGAGTTTTGCGCTTGCTACCAACACGCGTGTGCTGCTGATGGATGAACCTACCAATGGGCTCGACATCCCAAGCAAGAGCCAGTTTCGCAAGATTATTGCCCGCGGCATGAGCGACGATAAGGTGATAGTGTTGTCGACCCATCAGGTGCGCGATGTTGATTCGGTGCTCGACTATGTGCTGGTGGTTGACCACAGCAAGGTGTTGCTCGATGCTTCGGTAGATGAGATTGGTAGCAAGCTGTCGTTTAAGTTGACACCGGATGTGACTGGTGCAATCTATTGGCAACCAACGGTGAATGGCAATATGGCAGTGCTGCCTAATGATGGCGGCGAGGAGTCGATGATCGACGTGGAGATGCTCTTCAATGCCACCTTGATGGCTCCAGAGCGCATGGCTGCGATATTTGCGAAAAAGTAAACTGCATTGAATCAACAAATCAGAAATTAAAAAACAGGAAAAATGAATACAACTATGAACGACGTATTTAGCATATCAAGAGTATGGCTTTTGCTCAAGAAAGACTTTACTGAGAATTATAAATTTTATGGCATTGGAGCCTTGGCATTTCTGTTTGCCATGGTGTCGGTGATGATATTGTGCTCGCCGGTGTTTTGCCTGCCGAACGGGGAGGTCGGCACGGCATTGGCCACCTTTCCTTTTGTGTATGTGTATACCATTGGTTGCGGTGTAGCCGCATCGCTGATGTTTGCGCAGATGCGCACCAAGCAAGGCAGGGTATCGCTGTTTACCATTCCTGCCACTACTGCCGAGAAATATGTTGAGCAGTTGCTGGTGTATGTAGTGGGCTTTGCGGTGCTATATGTTTGCTGCGTAGAGTTGGCTGAGCTTATCCGTTGCTTGGTGGCTCCGCTTGTGTGGGGTTCGCTGCCGGTTGACACTGGCAGGTTTATCAATCACTTTGCCACCGTTGATCTCTCGGAAGACCAGGACTTTGTTGAAGGGTTTTCGGCACTCGGATTTGGAGACGGCAACTTTGGCAAGTTGATGGTGTTTAGTACATTGGCTCAGATAGGTTTGTTCACTCTTGCGTCGGTGCTTTGGCCAAAGTATTCCTATATTAAGATGTATGCATTGAATTATGCTGTATCTATGGTGATAGGCTTGGTGATGTTGTCGTGCGTGTTTGTTTTCCATGCATCGATGGAAATTCATGATGTTTGGAAAACTGTGATACAGCCTTCAATATGGTTTAATGCGGTGCTTGCTGTGGCTACATTTGTGGCATCGTATTGGTTCTTCAAGCATAAAGATGTGATTCGCTAAATAAGGAGGGGGATAACGAATATGAATTTCAAGGAAAACAAACCGATATACATACAGATATCAGACCGCATAGCGGATGATGTGCTGTCGGGGGCGTTGAAGCCCGACGAGCGCATACCCTCGGTGCGAGAGTGTGCGGCCACGGTGGAGGTGAATGCCAACACGGTGGTGAGAAGCTATGATTTTCTTCAGCAGAAGGGCGTGATATATAATCGCCGCGGATTGGGCTACTTCGTATCGCCCGATGCCAAGGAGATTGTCACCAACATGCGTCTCGAGAGCTTGCTCGGCGAGGAACTCACTCAGGTGATGCGCCAGTTGGCATCGATAGGTGTGACTCCCGATGAGTTGCAGCGATTGTATGCCGATTTTTTGAAGAAGCAATAATCTCAGATATAGAGAAGTTAGACATTAATATATGTGGCGGTGCGCATTGGCGATGGCTGATGCGCGCCGTCGCTTATTGTGCGGTAATGTGGAGTAAAATGTGTATATTTGCAATATAAACTAAATCAGTATATTGGATGAAACTAAAACTTTTGCGTTTGTTCGTAGCGGCAGTAGTGCTTGCCACAGGTGTGATAATGGGAAATCGATGTGTGGCTGATGACGGCCAGTCGGCGCTGGCGTGTGCCACTACGGTGTTCTCGCAGCCGAATGTGCGATTTATGCACAAGGTGCGTGCAGTAAATCCTGGGGCAAAGGTGTCGGTGAAAAATCTGCCGAAAGGTCTGCGCTGGAATGCCGAGCGCTGTATAGTAGACGGCCGTGTGAAGCGCGAAGGAAAATATACATATCAAATAGTGGTGAACGAAGGTGGCAAGGTGTGCGAGGAGAATGTTTCGCTCACTGTGTCGAGCCGTTTGCCTTTGGCAGTGCCATTCATGGGATGGCTGTCGTGGAACTCGGTGCAAGATGAGGTGTCGGACTCAATAGTGCGTGCTGTGGTAGACCTTTTCAAGGAAAAAGGTCTGTATGAATGCGGATGGCGAGCAGTGATGCTCGACGACTGGTGGCATGCCACTCAGCGTGCAGCCGATGGCGCTCCGCAGCCAAATGCCAAGCGTTTCCCTCAGGGCATCGCGGCTACAGCCAAGTATGCTCACGACAATGGTATGCTGTTTGGCATCTACACCGATGCTGCGCCAAACACTTGCGCTGGTGCGTTCGGTTCGTATGGCTTTGAGAAAATCGATGCCCAAACCTATGCGAAGTGGGGCGTGGACATCGTGAAATGCGACTATTGTAATGCTCCTGAAGATGTGGTTACAGCCAAGGTGCGCTATAGGGCGATGGCTGATGCTTTCCGTGAGGCTGGCTATGGCACCATCCTGTATATCTGCGAGTGGGGTGAGCGAGAACCTTGGAAATGGGGTGCAGAAGTGGGCGGTAGCTGCTGGCGTATCTCGCAAGACGTGCGCGATTGCTGGACTGGCGTAGGCACTGGCGAAGGTGTGGTGCAGAGCATCCGCGATATGAAGGGTATTTCGGCCTATCAAGGTGTAAACCGTTTTAACGATGCCGATATGCTGTGCATCGGATTGCATGGCAAGGGTAAATCGTCAAACGACCTTTGCGGCGGCAAGGGCCCGGGCATGACGCAGGATGAATATCGTACACAGTTTGCGCTGTGGTGTATGTGGTCGTCGCCGATGGCTTTGTCGTTCGACCCACGTAGCCCTTATATCACCGAGGATGATTATGAGATGCTGCGCAGCAAGGCGCTTATTGCCCTCAATCAAGACCCGATGGGGCAGCAAGCTGACCTTATCAGCGATGTTGATGGCATGCTTGTGTTTGCCAAGGATTGTGAGAACGGCGACATCGCCATATCGGTGACAAATATAAATGAGGATTCGCGCGAGGTGGCTGTTGACCTTGGAAGTATTCCTGGGTTGAAGGCTGGTAAGGCTTATCAATGCCTTGATGCGTGGACCAATAAGATAGTGGGCAAGGTGAGAGGGTCTATTTCTACCACTGTGCGCTCACACGCCACCCAGGTGTATCGCTTGTCGGCACGTTGAAAAGCGTGATTTCCGATGGGACTCACAAGGAGAAGGGGCTATTTTTGCGGAAAATCATACGATTAATGCAAAAAAATGGCGTGAAATAGTTGGTAAATGAAAAAAAACTTGTAACTTTGCAACCGCAAAAAGGCCCAGATGGCGGAATAGGTAGACGCGCTGGTCTCAAACACCAGTGGGGCAACCCATGCCGGTTCGATCCCGGCTCTGGGTACAAGCAAAGTACCGTAAAAAGCATCGTGAGTATTACTCGCGATGCTTTTTTATCCCAATTCGGTCATTATGGCTTGGAAGCGTTTCGGAATTTTAGAAGCACAGATTTTATGGGGATTTCCGTGCTGCCCAAAAATGCTCGCTGGTAGGGACGCGGCATGCCGCGTCCGCACCCGAATGGCGACTACCACCTTGATTACCATCGCATTATGCGGACGTGGCATACCACGTCCCTACCCACAATGCATCTCCAAACGCAAGTGATATCCATCCACAAAATCAAAAAAATCTGCCCTATCTGCGGTATCTGCGTGAAACCCAATACCACCATCCGCGTGAAATTCAAAACCGGCATCTGCGTGAACATACTGTAGAGTCCAACAGCAAGTGCAAAATTAGTAAAAGTGTTTAAAGAAACGATC
>CAJLWM010000034.1 GCA_905210415.1 uncultured Prevotellaceae bacterium | reverse complement strand
GCTCGCTATTACTCATTAAAAAGCAAATAAAATCTGCACTTCTAAAATTCCGAAATCCATTCAAGCCCTAATGCCCGAATTGGGTTTAAAAGAAGAAAGGTGTGTCAATCGTGATGATCGGCACACCTTTAATTATTTGAGCGTTTTGTCTCGCTCTGTTGTTTTCAACGTTTTGAATTACGTCGGATTAGCCAACGAGCGTGATTGTAACGTCTTTTTCAGTTTCAGCGATTGCAACTTTGCCTTCACGGCCAAGCCAACCAAGAGCAGCGAACACTTCTTTTTCCTTCAATTTGGTGACTTTTTTAAGAGCCTTCATTGTGAGTGTTGCGTTCTCTGCAGAATTCAAGGCTGTCCATACGGCGCCAGCCCATGTTCCGATTACTTCTAAATTCATTTTTTTACCTTAAATTTTAAATTACTATAATTTTTCGCTACGAAAATATTTCTTTTTAAACCTAAAACTTGGGACAAAGGTAGTTAATTATTATGAAATAGCCAAATTTACAGACAATTGTGAAAAAAAATACCATATTTTTATGGCGAAAAATAACCGCGCAAGTGAGCGACGCTAATGAATAATTATTGCCGTGCGTTGCCGTATTTGGATATATTTGATGTAACTTTGCTGACAGAAATTTTCCAGAGACTTATATGGATGGATTGGTAATAAAGAATACAGGCAGTTGGTATGTGGTGCTTGCCGACGACGGCTCTTGCCACAACTGCAAGATTAAGGGTAATTTCAGGCTCAAGGGCATACGCAGCACAAATCCTGTGGCGGTGGGCGACAGAGTGACGGTGCTTGTGAATGCCGATGGGGTGGCGTATATCACAGCCATCCTGCCTCGTCGCAACTATATCATTCGTCGCGCTTCCAATCTTTCGAAGGAATCGCATATCTTGGCAGCCAACATTGATATGGCGGCTTTGGTGGTTACTCTTGCCAATCCTGTCACCAATACTACGTTTATCGACCGTTTCCTTGCCACCTCTATGGCTTATAATGTGCCTGCGTTGCTCGTTGTGAACAAGGTGGATTTGCTCGAAGACGAGGAGGATAAGGAATTGCTCGATGCGTTTGCTTATCTCTATAAGTCGATTGGGTATGATGTGGTGTGTGTCTCGGCAAAGACTGAGGACGGCATCGCCGAATTGAGAGAGAAACTGAACGGCAAGCTCACGCTGCTTTCGGGTAATTCGGGCGTTGGAAAATCCACGCTGGTGAATCTGCTTATCCCCGATGCGGCGGCGAGAGTGGGCGAGGTGAGCGATAGCCATCACACAGGCATGCACACCACCACGTTCTCCGAGATGTTTTTCTTGCCCGAAGGCGGCGAGATAATAGATACTCCTGGAGTGAAGGGTTTTGGCACGATAGATTTTCAGCGCGAAGAGGTGTCGCACTATTTCCCTGAGATATTCAAGGCCTCGGAGGGCTGCAAATATGGCAATTGCACTCACACTCATGAGCCTGGCTGCGCAGTGCTGCAGGCCGTGGACGAACAGCGTATCAGCCAATCGCGCTACGCAAGTTATCTGAGCATTATGGAGGATAATGCTGAGGATAAGTATAGAAAAGCATTCTGATTGCACGCGCAATAATTTATGGTGTCGGGAGTTGCACTCTGCGATTGAGAATTTTTTTTTTGAAAAAACTAAATATTATATCGCTAAAAATAGGGCGTTATTGCGATTTTATTCCTAAATTTGTAAAAATTTGGGATCAAAATGGCTTCTGATTTGCAAAATATTCTTCAACGAATTGCCAATAAGAGCGAGGTGCTGCTTGAGAGGTATCGCGCGCTTGTTGAAGAGAAGAAGTCGGTAGACAGCGAGAATGCTGAATTGAAGTCTGACAATGTGCGATTGCAGGGCGAAATACAGCGTCTGCGCCAAGAGAATGAGTATTTGAGAATGGCACGGACTATGGCGTTTACCACAGAGCAACTTGAGCAAAACAAAGCAAGAATTTCAAAAATGGTGCGGGATATTGATAAATGTATCTCTCAGTTGACAGATTGATATGCCTGAAGCGAAGAAACAAAATATCTATATAAAGATAGCGGAATTAGAGCCTATTCCACTACAGATAAAGCCAGAGAACGAGGCAACCTATAGGTACGCCGAAAGACTGGTGAACGAGTTGTGGTTTAAGTGGATGCAGATGTTTGAAAACAAATGCACGTCTGAGGAAGTTATGGCAAGGGTGGCTTTTCAGTTTGCAAGGTTGTATGCCGAGGCAAGGAAGCAAAATGCCGAGGTGGAGACATTGCTTAGCGAATTTGAGAAAAAGCTCGATGATATGGTAATCAAAGTGTGATGCTAAATGGCATCGGATAGGCTATGCCAGGAGGAGCGCGCAATTGTGCTCGGGGCAGCCAGACGCTGAGAGGGTCTTGCAATAGACACGAAACAAATATTTAAGAGATAATTAACCTGCACTTACACTGCGGCAAAATGTCGGAACGGCAAGGGGGGGCTTAGACGCCATCCCGTGTGTGCCAAGCGACTATGAGCGGCAGATGGAGGTGCTTTTTTATTAATAAATTAAACATAATAATATCATAAAATGGGAATACTAATTTATGTGCTTGTTGCCTTGGTGGGTGTGCTCGTGGGAGCAGTCGTCATGATGGCAATAAACAAATCAATCGCAAAATCGCGAGCCAACAGCATTATTGAGGAGGCTAAACTTGAGGCTGAGGTGTTGAAAAAGAACAAAATCCTTGAGGCCAAAGAGGAAGGTGTATCAATAAAGGCTGAAGCCGAAAAGATAGCAACACAACGTCTGTCGAAGGTGCAATCTTCAGAAGCAAAGTTGAAACAACGTGAATTGCAACTCAATCAACAGCAATCTGAGGTGCAAAAGCGTAAGAATGAAAACGATAGCGTGAAGCAAAACCTCGAAAAGGAACAAGCTTATCTTGAGGCTCAAAAACAAGAGTTGAGCAAGATGCAGGCAAAGGTGACAGAAACCCTCGAACACGTGTCGGGCCTTTCTGCCGAAGAAGCCAAGGAAAAGTTGGTGGAATCGCTCAAGGATGAGGCTAAGACTGCTGCTCAATCGTATATCAACGACATTATGGACGATGCTAAGCTCACCGCCAACAAGGAGGCTAAGCGCATCGTGGTGCAAACAATCCAACGCACAGCCACTGAGACTGCTATTGAAAATGCAGTGACAGTGTTCCATATCGAGAACGACGAAATCAAGGGCCGCATCATCGGTCGTGAAGGTCGTAACATCCGTGCTTTGGAAGCTGCAACAGGTATTGAAATCATCGTTGACGATACTCCAGAAGCAATAGTGCTTTCAGGCTTCGATCCTGTTCGCCGCGAGATTGCACGCCTTGCTTTGCACCAATTGGTGGCCGACGGTCGTATCCACCCAGCACGCATTGAGGAAGTTGTGGCTAAGGTGCGCAAGCAAGTTGAAGAGGAAATCATCGAAACAGGTAAGCGTACAACAATCGACCTTGGTATCCACGGATTGCATCCAGAACTCATCCGTTTGGTAGGTAAGATGAAATACCGCTCAAGCTACGGTCAGAACTTGTTGCAACACTCTCGTGAAACAGCCAACCTCTGTGCTATCATGGCAGCAGAATTGGGCTTGAATCCTAAGAAAGCACGTCGTGCCGGACTGTTGCACGATATTGGCAAGGTGCCTGATGAAGAGCCAGAATTGCCACACGCACTCTTGGGTATGAAACTCGCTGAGAAGTATAAGGAAAAACCAGATATTTGCAATGCTATCGGAGCTCACCACGATGAGGAAGAGGCTACCAGCTTGTTGGCTCCAATCGTGCAAGTGTGCGACGCTATCTCTGGTGCACGTCCAGGTGCACGCCGCGAGGTGGTAGAAGCCTACATCAAGCGTCTTAACGACCTTGAAAACTTGGCATTGAGTTATCCTGGTGTTATTAAGACTTATGCTATCCAAGCAGGTCGCGAATTGCGCGTGATTGTTGGTGCCGACAAGATTTCGGATGCCGATACAGAAAAGCTTTCTGGAGAAATTGCACGAAAGATTCAAGACGAAATGACCTATCCAGGTCAGGTGCGTATCACAGTTATTCGTGAGACTCGTGCTGTAAGTTTCGCCAAGTAAAACACACACTCAATGTTTTGTTTTTTGGAGAAATAAAGAATGGATAACGAACAAAAAAAAGATATTCAGAAGCGTTGTAGTGAATGCCCGAAGGCACAGCCGGAGTGCGACACTTGCGAAGGATGTCACCAGATATGCGGGGGCGGATGCAAGCCTGTGGATGTGCGCAGCAAGTTGCACAGCTACAACTGGCTTGAGGATGTGCCAGGCTCGTTCAACGATTTCGACATTGTTGAGGTGACTTTTAAGAATACCCGCAAGGGTTTCTATCGCAATAGCACGCACCTGCCACTCGCTGTGGGCGATATGGTGGCTGTGGAGGCTAATCCCGGCCACGATATAGGCCGCGTGTCGCTGATGGGACAGTTGGTGAAGCTGCAGATGAAGCGTGCCAACTTGCGCCCCGATACCGAAATCCTAAGAGTGTTCCGCAAGGCTAAGCAGAGCGACTTGGAGCGCTTTGAAGAAGCAAAGGCCAAAGAAACCGACACTATGATTCGCTCACGCAAAATTGCCGAAGATTTGCATCTCAATATGAAGATTGGCGATGTGGAATATCAAGGCGATGGCAACAAGGCGATATTCTACTATATTGCCGATGAGCGCGTTGACTTCCGACAACTCATCAAGGTGCTTGCCGATGTGTTTAAGATTCGCATTGAGATGAAGCAAATTGGTGCTCGCCAAGAGGCGGGACGCATTGGCGGTATCGGTCCGTGCGGCAGACCATTGTGCTGCTCAAGTTGGATGACCAACTTCGTGTCGGTGGCAACAAGTGCCGCAAGATACCAAGACATATCGTTGAATCCGCAAAAGTTGGCAGGACAATGTGCAAAGCTGAAGTGCTGCATCAACTTTGAGGTTGACGGATATGTTGAGGCTACGAGAAAACTGCCATCACGCGACGTGAGATTGGAAACAAAGGATAATACTTATTTCCATTTCAAAACCGACATATTCAAGCGAGAAATCACTTATTCTACCGATAAGCAGATTGCTGCCAATCTGGTTACGCTCACTGCCGAAAGAGTGTTTGAGGTGATTGCGCTGAACAAAAACGGTGTGCGTCCTGAGAAACTTTTGCCTGACGACAATCAGCGAGAAAAGGAAATCAGTGCATACGGCGATATTATCGGTCAAGACAGCGTGTCGCGCTTCGATAAAAAGAAGAAAAAGCGTCGTGACAACAATCGTGGCGAACGTGACCGCCAAGGTGGCAGAGCGCAGCGCGGCGACGAAGAACAGCGTCAGCAGGGTGGCGGAGGCAATCGCGAGCGCCGTGGCAACCGCCGTGGTAATGACAATAATAATCGTGGTGGCAAGCCTAATCGTGAGCCGCAGAGCGAGGAAATGCGTGAACAGCAACTACAGCATCAGGGCGAGCGTCAGGGTCGTGGTGGCGAGCAAAACAGAAACAACAATCGCCGACGCAACGGCAATAACCGTGGTGGAAACGGCAAAAATAGGGAAGCGCAAGGCAATGACCACCGTCAAGAGAATAAAGAAGAAAAGTAATAATTATAGTGGTAGGCATCTGTTGTTGGCAGGTGCTGCCGCTATTTTAGTATGCTTGGGTGCGTGTTCACCTAAGCATTCTTCTTATAGTGAATTCACTGATGTGCCTACTGTGGGCTGGGCTCATAATAGCCCGCTGTATTTCACTCCGCAATATGGCGATTCGGCTGGATATTACGATATAGCGGTGGCTATCCGTCACGATCAGGAGTATGCCTATCGCAATCTGAGCATCACTGCCGATTTCATCGGCGACAATTACAAACTCACCCGACGTATCATCAATGTGGAGCTTGCCGACGTGTATGGCACATGGAAGGGCTCGGGATTCGGTGCTTTGTATCAGTTTAAGCAAGTGGTGCTGACGCATGTGCCTGCCAACTCTATCCATCGCATCGTGCTTTGGCAAACAATGAGCGACATTGACACGGTGCGAAACATAAACGATGTGGGTGTTTTGATCACTCCATCAAAGAATGAAGAAGATTGATAAATGAAGATAGAAAACGTTGATTCGCTGATTTTCGATATGGACGGCACCCTATGGGATGCGATGAAATCGTATGCCGAGGTGTGGAATGTGGCGTTTAAGGAATATGGACTCGACATTACCGTCAACGAGGATGTGCTGAAGACAGGTATGGGCATGAACATTGGCGATATCATGGAGATGCTTTCTAAGCAATATGGTTTCAAAATCTCTGCTGACACTTTTATTGCCCGTGTGGATGAGATAGAAGGCGAATTACTGCCTAAGATTGGCGGAGTGCTATATCCTGGCGTTAAGGCTGGGCTTGAACATTTGTCGAAGAAATACCGATTGTTTCTCTTGAGCAATTGCGGTGCGCAGGGGTTGCCCAATTTCATGGAGTTCACTGGCACAAAGCGCTATTTTACCGACTATTTGTCGTATGGCATGCGCGAGCAAAGCAAAGCCGACAATCTGGCATATCTTTGTGAGTGTCACGGACTGAAGAATCCGGTGTATGTGGGCGATACGCAAAGCGATTGCAATCAGGCGCATAAGGCTGGCATACCATTTGTTTATGCGTCTTATGGATTTGACGATTGCGCTGACTATGATATGCGCATAGATAGTTTTAGTGAATTAGAAAAATATTTTTTATAACATAAATTGTTGTTATTATGAGCGAAATAATTCAAAAAGGATGGGAAGAGGAAATTGCTTACCGAGTAGAACGAATTGCAGCATCGCTTGCCGAAAATGGCATTGATGCTATTCTTGTCAGTTCGAATGCTAACCTGTATTACACAGTGAGCCGAGTGATTGCCGGATATTGCTATATCACAGCGCAAGGCGAGGTGAAGTATTTCGTGAGACGTCCGATTGGTCTTGAGGGCGACAATGTGCATTATATTCGCAAGCCAGAGCAAATAATGGCAATGCTTGGCGAGAAGCCAAAAACGATGGCTGTGGAATATGCGATGTCGTATGCCGATGTGCAACGACTCAAAGCCGCTTTTAATGGCGTGGAAATAGTGGATGGCACATCGTTGATGAATAAGGTCCGTGCCGTGAAGTCGCAGTTTGAGATTGATTTGATTCGCCGTAGTGGCATCAGCCATGTTGAGTCGTATCGTCAGATACCGCACTTCTTTTCTGAGGGAATGACCGATGTGGAATTTCAGATTGAATTGGAACACCGCTTGCGCTTGAATGGCTGCTTGGGCTTGTTTAGAATCGCTGGCCAGTCGATGGAGTTGTTTATGGGCAACATTCTGTGTGGCAATAATGCCGACAACCCAACGCCTTATGATTTCGCAATGGGTGGCGCTGGCGTAGATAAGTCGTTGCCAATTGGCGCAAATGGCAGCATGATTCGCCATGGCATGACGCTGATGGTGGACGCTTGTGGCAATTTCAATGGCTATATGACTGATATGAGCCGTAGCTACAAGATTGGCCCAGTGAGCGAGTTGGCTGAAAAGGCGCACCAATGCTCGGTGGATATTTGTAAGAAGATATTTGAGATGGCACGCCCAGATGTGGCTGCTCATAGCCTCTATGATGTGGCTATTGAGATGGCTGAAAAGGCTGGCTTGAGCGATTATTTCATGGGTCACGCACAGAAGGCCGGTTTTATTGGTCATGGCGTGGGCATCGAAATCAACGAATTGCCAGTGCTGTCGGCTCGCAGCAAGGATGTGCTCGAAGAGGGCAATGTGATTGCTGTAGAGCCTAAGTTTGTGATTCCTGAAGTGGGTGCAGTGGGCATCGAAAACACTTATGTGATCACTGCCGACGGCGCGAAATGCCTCACTGAGATGCCAGAGGAATTGATGCAATTGGCTGAATAAACAATATTGCAGGAAATTTTTTTGAATGAAGATTGACAAAAACAAGATAGATGAGCATTTGAGCAATACTGTTTTCCACATGGTGGGCGATGCAGCCGATGAGTTGCAACGTGAGTGCTATGTGGTGGGCGGCTATGTTCGTGATATATTTTTGCAACGCCCGTCGAAGGACATGGATTTCGTGACGGTGGGCAGCGGATTGGAATTGGCTAAATTGGTGGCAGAGAAGTGGGGTAAAAACACGCATTTGGCGGTTTTTCCTAATTTCGGCACAGCACAGGTGAAGCGTCGTGGAATAGAACTTGAGTTTGTGGGTGCACGCAAAGAGTCGTATAGCCGCGAGAGCCGTAAACCAAAAGTTGAGGATGGCACGCTGAACGACGATCAGTGCCGCCGCGATTTCACAATCAATGCAATGGCAATTTCGGTGAATAGCGCCACTTATGGCAAGTTACTCGACCCGTTTGATGGCATCGGCGACTTGGAGCGACGCATTATTCGCACGCCGCTTGATCCGGATATCACTTTCTCCGACGACCCTCTGCGCATGATGAGGGCTATACGATTTGCCACACAGCTTGATTTTGAGATTTTTGCAGAGACCTTCGAGGCTATCCGTCGCAATAAAGAGCGCATCAAGATAATCTCAAAGGAGCGCATCATTGACGAACTCACCAAGATAATTAAGTCGAAGAAGCCGTCGCGCGGCTTTGTGCTTCTCAGCGAATGCGGTTTGTTGGAATTGATATTCCCGGAATTGGCTGCGATGAAAGGCGTGGAAACGGTGAACGGCCGCGGCCATAAAGATAACTTCTGGCACACGATGCAAGTGCTCGACAATGTGGCAGAAAAGAGCGACAATGAATGGCTACGCTGGGCTGCTGTGTTTCACGATTTAGGTAAGCCTGCAACAAAGAGTTGGGACGAAAAGATTGGCTGGACATTTCACAATCACAACTTCATCGGTGAGAAAATGGTGCCTCGCATCTTCACCCGCATGAAGTTGCCGCTCAACGAGCATATGAAGTATGTGAAGAAACTTGTGGGCTTGCACATGCGACCAATAGCTTTGGTGGAAGATGAAGTGACCGATTCGGCAGTGCGCCGATTGCTGTTTGATGCCGGCGATGATATCGACGACTTGATGCTGCTGTGCGAGGCCGACATAACCTCGAAAAATCAGCAGAAGGTGCAACGTCTGCTTCAGAATTTTGCGTTGGTGCGCAAGAAACTAATCGACATAGAGGAGAAAGACCGTGTGCGCAATTTCCAACCGCCGGTGTCGGGCGAGGAGATTATGGCAACGTTTGGTTTGCAGCCTACGAGAGAAGTGGGTGTGATAAAAAATGCTATTAAGGATGCTATCCTCGATGGAGTGATAGAGAACGACTATGAGCAGGCTCGCCAATATATGCTTAAAGTGGCAGTCGAAAACGGGCTCACCCCTGTGAAGTAATAATCCCATCAGATATAACAATCGCCCCATAAGCTTCTGCAGAAACTTATGGGGCGATTGGTGTTATATTGATGTGTTAGTTGCGGAAAGTGACGCAACGGTTGAAGATATAGTTTGAGAGGGTGTACACCACCATACCGATGATTACGCCAGCATATTCGCCCACTGATTGCGCATTAAGGCTGAACATTGTAAAGTCGTTGCCAAGAAGGTCCACGGCCAAGTCCTTAAGCGGATTTCGCACAACGAGTAGCGTAACGAATTGCAGGCCGAAGCAGAGTAGGAAGCCGCCCACAAACAGGCCCATTTCGCGAAGCACTTTTGTGTCGTGGGTTTGGAACACCCATTTCTTGTTCCAGATGAAACTGTTAATCACGCCAGCGATATAGCCGATGGCGTCGCTGAGCATCAGTTTTAAGCCTAATATTTCGTTGCAAACAAATATTACTATCAGTGTGATGAGCGAGTTGCTCACACCCACTATGCCGTATTTTATCAGTTGAATAGCGGTGGTCTTTGTGTTTTCTTTCATTGCAATATGTGGCAATTTATAAATTCTGAATTAATAAAAATGAGGCATCGTAGTGCTAAAGAGGCTTTGAAAAACACTACAATGCAATACAAAGTTAAGAATTAATCTTGAAACCGTGTTATGGATATGTCGTATAAAAATGTTTTATGTTGGCATAATGGCGTTTGCCAGAGGCGGCTTCACTTGGCATTTTTGCTATAGTAGCGGCAAAAATCCTTGATACCACATTCCATACATTTCGGTTTGCGAGCAGTGCAAGTGTATCTGCCGTGCAAGATGAGCCAGTGGTGTGCACCACTTCGGTGGGCAGGTGGGCAATCAGCGTGCGTTCGGTTTCGAGCGGAGTGCGGCTGTTGGTTGTGAGCCCTATGCGCTCCGACACACGAAAGACGTGTGTGTCAACGGCCATTCGTGCTTGGTCAAACACCACTGAGAGTATCACATTGGCGGTTTTGCGGCCCACACCAGGCAGTTTTATAAGGTCCTCCATAGTGTCGGGCACAGTGCTGTGATACACGTCGACAAGCATGTTTGCCATCGCAAAGAGATTCTTAGCCTTGTTGTTGGGATACGACACCGATTTTACATAATCATATATTTCTTCTACACTCGACCGTGCCATATCGCCGGGCGTTGGGAATGCTTCGAATAGTGCAGGCGTAATCATGTTGATACGTTTGTCGGTGCATTGTGCCGACAAGATTACTGCCACGAGCAATTGGTAGGGCGAGTTGTAGTGCAACTCGGTCTGTGCTGTGGGCATGTTTGCCTGAAACCAATCGATGATTCCCTGATAACGTTGTTTTATGGTCATAGCGCTATGGTGAAGAGTAATGGGGTGAAAAAAGGCACTCGCCTCAAGCAAATAGCAGAGATTAGTGCCTTTGTATAAATTGTGTCGCTCAAGTGTGATTAGTGAGCCGACTTGAATTCATCGAGGAAGCGAACGTCGTTCTCAGAGAACATACGCAAGTCTTTTACGCGATATTTGAGGTTGGTGATGCGTTCGATGCCCATACCCAATGCGAAGCCAGAGTAAACCTTGCTGTCGATTCCGCATGATTCGAGCACGTTAGGGTCAACCATACCGCATCCAAGAATTTCCACCCAGCCAGTGCCCTTACAGAATGCGCAGCCCTTGCCGCCGCAGAGGTCGCAAGAGATGTCCATTTCAGCCGATGGCTCAGTGAATGGGAAGTAAGAAGGACGAAGACGAATCTTTGTGTCTGGACCGAACATTTCTTGTGCGAAGTAGAGAAGCACTTGCTTAAGGTCGGCGAAAGTCACGTTCTTGTCTACGTAGAGAGCTTCTACTTGGTGGAAGAAGCAGTGTGCGCGAGCCGAGATAGCCTCATTGCGGTATACGCGTCCTGGGCAGATGATGCGGATAGGTGGCTCGGTGTGCTCCATGATGCGGCTTTGCACCGATGAAGTGTGGGTGCGAAGCAGCACGTCGGGGTTGCGTTGGATGAAGAAGGTGTCTTGCATGTCGCGTGCTGGGTGATCTTCGGCAAAGTTGAGCGAAGAGAACACGTGCCAGTCGTCTTCCACTTCAGGACCTTCAGCGATAGTGAATCCCAAACGAGAGAATATGTCGATAATTTCTTTTCTTACGAGTGATATTGGGTGGCGAGTGCCGATTTCCTGTGGCGCGCTTGTGCGTGTGAGGTCGATATCTTCGTTTTCCACCGCTTTTGCATCGAATGCTTCTTTGAGGGCATTGATTTTGTCGGTAGCTAAAGTCTTCAATTCGTTGAGCAACTGACCGATTTCGCGCTTTTGTTCGTTTGGAACATTACGGAAGTCGCTGAACAAAGCGGTGATTTCGCCCTTTTTGCTCAGGTATTTTATTCTCAGTGCTTCGAGTTCGTCAGCGTTGTTCGCTGTGATTGCGTTGATTTGCTCTTTTAGAGCCTTTATTTTCTCTATCATTAGATTGTTCTAAATTTTATTTCTGCAAATTTACTAAATTTTACTCAAACCTTATATAAAACGATGTGATTACTTGTGAGTTTTATTGCCGGATGCTGTGGTTTCGGCGTAATAATGTGTATGCAATGCAGTGTTTATCGTGGTTTTTCGCTAACTTTGTTATATGGAAAAGAGCCAATTTAAAGATATTGTGGCAGAGTTTATTGCCAAGGAATGTGCGCTGATGCTTGCCGACCCATTGCTGGTGACTGTGAGTGGCGGTGCCGATTCTGTGGCATTGCTGCTTGTGCTGCGCGAATTGGGCTATTCTGTTGTGGTGGCTCACTGCAATTTTCATCTACGGGGCGAGGAGAGCAATCGCGATGAACGGTGGGTGCGCACCATTACCACGCAACTCAGTGTGCCGCTCGTGGTGAAGCACTTCGATGTTGAGGCTTATGAGCGCGAGCATGGGGTGTCTACCGAGATGGCTTGCCGAGAACTGCGCTACGAATGGTTTTATGCGCTTGCTGAGCAGCATCAGTGTCAGGCTATCGCTGTGGCACACCATGTGGATGATGCTGTGGAGACATTCTTTATGAATGCCATGCGAGGCAGCGGAGTTCAGGGACTGGCGTCTATCAAACCCCGAAATGGCAAGTTGGTGCGTCCGCTATTGTGCGTCACCCGAAGCGATGTGGAGCAATATCTTACCGACAAAGGTGTGCTGTATGTCACTGATAGCACCAATCTTGAGTCGGTGTATAAGCGCAATAAACTGCGAAATGTGGTCATTCCAGAGATATATAGTCTTTTCCCTGAATCAACTACAGGGTTGCAACGCACGCTCCACGATATGCGTTCGTCGGCAGCGCTTTATGCCGAGTTGATAGAGCAGGCGGGCAGCAGTATGGTGCGTAGAGTAGGCGATGTGGTGATTATTGATTGCACAGCGTTGACGGCGATGCGTAGCGGCGAAGCGATGCTTTATGAATTGATTAAGGAGTATGGCTTCAATAGCACCCAAGCACATGAGGCGTTTGCTACTATAGGAAGTAGCGGAAAGCGCTTCTGCTCGTCGACACACGAACTGGTGGTAGGGCGTGATAGCATGGAAATCTGCGGGCTTACAGAAAAAGCAGAAGAGGCTATGCCGGTGAATATCGCTCACGGTGTTACCAGTCCGGTAGTTATATCAGTGGTGCGCAATGCTATGCCATTTCGTAGAGAAGAGGTTGACGGAAAGCGAGTTGTTGCGTTTGGTGAAAGCATCATGGAGGCTCAGGCGGTGTTGCTACGCCACCCGAAACGAGGCGACAGATTCCGTCCGTTCGGTATGAAGGGCACGAAATTGCTGAGCGATCTGTTTAACGACTGCAAACTGTCGGAAATGGAGAAGCGCCGAGTGTGGGTGCTTGAGGCGGATGGTAAAATAGTGTGGGTGCTGGGCATGCGCGCTGCCGACGCATTCAGCATAGCAGATGGCGATGAGTATTATTATCAACTTACATATAAGGAGAATTAAAACGATGAAGAAGTTTGTTTTGGTGCTACTGATTTCCATAATAGGAGTGTTTGGAGGTAGCGCAGCGAATGGTATCACTAATTATCCGATACCACAGGAGCCAGATACGCTCAGAATCTTGGGCGTTGGCAATAGTTTCACTGACGATGGTATGATGTATTTGCCTAATTTGTTGGCTGCAGCGGGCATTCACAATGTGGTGCTTGGTCGCCTATATATAGGAGGCTGTTCGCTTGAACGCCATGTGAAGGAATTTGAGAGTGGTGAAAGAAACTATGTGTACTATAAATCTGAGAAAAATCATTGGGTGACAGAGAAGAAGAATGCATCGTTGCTTGATGGACTCCTCGATGAGAAGTGGGACGTGATAGTTGTGCAACAGGCATCGGGATCTTCGGGCTTGTATAATACTTATCAGCCTTGGCTCGACAAACTGCTTGAGATATTGCGATTTAACTGCAAAAATGCAGGTGCATGCATCGCTTGGCAGCAGACATGGGCTTATGCCACCACATCAAGCCATCCTGATTTCCCTAAATATTCGCGCAATCAGTTGGCGATGTATCAAAACATCATGAGTTGCAACGAGAAGTTGGTGGAATCAACCGCAATAGATATAGTGATACCTACCGGCACTGCAGTGCAAAACCTTCGTGGCATAATGCACGATGCCAAGGAGATGACACGAGACGGCTATCACCTTAATTATAAGATGGGTAGATACACAGCCGCTTGTGCTTGGTTTCAGGCATTGGTAGCGCCAGCATTTCGCACTACTGTGGATGGTAATAAATGCCGCCTGCATGGCTCGTCGCAGCAACTTACTGATGAGGAGGCCGTGGCATGCCAATTGGCAGCCCGCCGCGCATGCGCTCGCCACTATTCGGTGTGGATACAGTGACGCTACTCGATGTAGCGGAGATATAGCAATCGGTGGATAAGTTAATGATAAATAGCTTGTCTGCCGATTGTCGGTTTTAGATGGGCAGATTGTTGCCAATGATACAATGATGAAACAAAATTCAACAAAAATATTACAGTTTAAGCAACTTTAAGGCACAAACGATTGTCGTAAACGAAAAAAGTAGTATATTTGCATCATAAAACAACCACGATATTTAAAAAGACATTGTTTATAGGGCTGTCTATTAGTATCAAATCCTTTATTTAATCAACATTTCATATCAGATTTTTAATTTGTGTATTCATGCTGTAGTGATACCTATAGGGTATACAGTGTAAAAGAATAACTCCACAAAACAAGATATACTATGTATACATTAAAAGAATTAGAGTCGATGAATGAGTCGGACTTGCGCGCATTGGGTGCGTCGTATGGCATAAAAAAGTCAGACTCAATGTCATTGCAAAGCTTGGCGTTTGAGATTATTGACCTTGAGGCAGAGACCGCTTCAAAGGCCAAGGCCAACGACGCAAAAACCAAAAAGAGTGTAAAGAAGAAGGCTGAAAAGACATCGGATGATAAGGGTGCGGCAAAGGAAAAGACTGCCGCTGCAAAGAAGAAGACAACGAAGAAAGAACTTGCAAAGAAAACCGAAAAAAAGGCTGAGGAAAAGAAGGTGGAAACTCCCGCTGCTCCTGCAACAGAAGAAGTGGCTGAGGCGGAGATTGCCGAACCTGCAGAAAAGAAATCTCGTCGCCGTCCTCGCGTGAGCGATAAGGACGTAGATGCTCAGGCAGAGGCTGTTGTGGCCGATGCTGAGAATAAGCAACCTGCTGCAGAAACCGTTGTTGAGGCAGTTGAGGCTCCTATGGCTGAAAAGAACGATGCTCCAGTGGCGGAAGTGAAAGAGCCAGAAGTGGCAAATCAGAAGAATGAACAACCTGCCGAAGAAGCTCCTATCATGCAGCGAACATTCACTCCTCGTGTTTTCACTCCAAGCGGTGCTTCGCAAGAGACTAAGGAAAACTCGCTTGACGAATTTTTCCCTACTGCCACAAGTTTCCGTCCACGTTCTAAGCAAGAGCGAGAAGAAGCCGCAAAGCGTTCGGCTGAGGAAGCCAAGCGCGCTGCCGAAGAGGCTGCTAAGGCTCCAATCATTCTGCAAGAACCTGTAGCAGAGAAGGAACAGCCTAAATCGAAGAAGCAAAAGAAACAGCAGAAGCAACAGCAAAATCAGCAAAAACAACAACAGCAGCAAGATAATCCATTTATCGACAATCCTTATAGCTTCGAGGGTATCCTCAAGGGTAAGGGCTTGCTCGAAGTGATGCCTGATGGTTATGGCTTCTTGCGTTCGTCTGACTATAACTACCTCACATCGCCTGATGATGTGTATGTGTCGCAAGCACAAATCAAGCAATTCAGTTTGAAGACTGGCGACATCGTTGAGGGTAACATTCGCCCTCCACGCGAAGGCGAAAAGTATTTCCCATTGTGTGGCGTGGATAGCGTGAACGGTACAACTCCAGAGTTGGCTCGCGACCGTGTGCCATTTGAGCACCTTACTCCATTGTTCCCAGATGAGAAATTCAATCTTGAGAACCGACGCCATCCAAGTATCTCCACTCGTGTGGTTGATATGTTTGCTCCTATTGGTAAGGGTCAACGTGGTCTTATCGTGGCACCTCCAAAGACTGGTAAGACAATGCTCCTGAAGGATATCGCCAATTCGATTGCCGAGAATCACCCAACCACACACCTGATAGTGTTGCTTATCGATGAGCGTCCTGAGGAAGTTACCGATATGCGCCGCAGTGTGAAGGCCGACGTGATTGCTTCTACCTTCGACGAACCCGCTGAACGCCATGTGAAGATTGCCGGTCTGGTGCTTGAGAGCGCAAAGCGTATGGTGGAATGTGGTCACGACGTGGTAATCCTCTTGGACTCAATCACCCGTTTGGCTCGTGCTTACAATACCAATCAACCAGCTTCTGGTAAGATCCTCACCGGTGGTGTGGATGCAAATGCCCTCCAGAAGCCAAAGCGCTTCTTCGGTGCGGCTCGTAACATTGAGGGTGGCGGTAGCCTTACCATTATTGCAACTGCTCTGATTGAGACTGGTAGCAAGATGGATGAAGTGATCTTCGAAGAGTTTAAGGGTACTGGTAACATGGAATTGCAACTCGACCGCAAGCTCGCCAACAAGCGTGTATTCCCTGCTGTGGATGTTATGGCATCAAGCACTCGTCGCGACGACTTGTTGATTACTCCAGAGGTGAACTCTCGTATGTGGATTTTGCGCAACTATTTGAGCGATCACACTGTGGTTGAGGCTATGGAATTTGTGAAAGATCACATGGAAAAAACTCGCAATAACGAGGAATTCCTCTTGACAATGAATAGCTAATACGTAGAATCATAGCCCAAACGGATTGTTTTGGCGAAAAAATAAATGGCATCCCCAGCAGGCTGAGGGTGCCTTAATTTATTTTAACCAAACCGGTTTTAACTCGAATCGGCTTTATGCTGAGCGCTATTGGCGGTCAAGATATGAGATGATTTCTTTGATGGAGGTGTTTTTGAGTATCACCTTGTGCTTTTCGCCGAGAAGGTATAGTGTGGGGATTTGTGGAATGACATACGACTCAGTTTCTTCGATTGCCATATCTTGGTCCCAACCGTTTATCATATTGTCGGGGTATTTCGTGGAACGCCATTGCGCCTCGTCGTCATAGGGGTAGATGCCCACAACGGTGAGTTTCTTGTCGTCGATAAGGCGTTGCAGAATGCTGTCGCTGCTGATTTGTTGTTTGATTTCGGCGCAATCTTCGCATTCGGGGTCGTTGAACAGCAGTATGGTGAATGGCGTTTCGCATTCGTGCAGATGGCGCTGCTTGTTGTCGGGAGTTATAAATGCTATGTCGGCAGCCACTTGTCCGGGGCGATTTTTCATCACCGACTTGAGCAAAGCCGTAGGTCTTTGCTTGTCGGCATCGGTGAGAAGAGGTGATTCAATCATGGCGTGAAGCACTTCTATGAAACTGTCCTCGTCGTAACCCTCGCTGCCAGTAGTGTAGAGATATTGCTCGGCATATTGTGCCATAGCGAGGGCAACATTGCGGCTATGACACCCCTTGATGAGATGGGCAAACCCCATTGAGCAACTTTGCGCATTTGCTGTGAAGCCACACAGCAAAAGCATAAGGTATGTAGTGATTAGTGTTCTCATGCTACAAATATAGCGAATTTTTTGTACTTTTGTATAACGTGAATAAATTACTGGATTATGTCAGGAATCAACAAAACAAATGCAGCACGATTGCTCGATAGAGCAAAGATTAAGTATGAGCTTGTGCCATACGTTGTAGATGAGAATGACTTGGCTGCCACACACATAGCCGATCAATTGAATGAAGATATTAAGCAAGTGTTTAAGACGCTTGTGCTGAAGGGCGACAAGAGCGGATACTTCGTTTGCGTAGTGCCCGGCGACGCTGAGGTGGACTTGAAAAAGGCTGCAAAGGTGTCGGGCAACAAAAAAGTGGATTTGATACCGATGAAGGAATTGTTGCCTACCACTGGATATATTCGCGGCGGATGCTCTCCGATAGGAATGAAGAAGGCTTTTCCTACATTCTTCCATAGCACATGCCTCGATTTCGACTATATCTATGTGAGCGCAGGTGTGCGCGGATTGCAACTGAAGGTGTCGCCTGCTGAATTGGTGAAGTATGTGCGTGGTACCACTGAAAATATAATCGCAGAGTAACTAATATCAATACGCAGAACGTATGCGAAACGAATTTGGATATATCTATAAACTCACCACGTTTGGAGAGTCGCACGGAGAAGCGATAGGTGGCGTGATTGATGGTATGCCTGCCGGTGTGCCAATTGATGTGGATGAGGTGCAGCGCCAGCTCAATCGTCGTCGCCCAGGACAATCGTCGATAGTGACAGCGCGCAACGAGAAAGACCGTGTGAGGCTGTTATCGGGCGTGTTTGAGGGCAAAACCACGGGAACGCCGATTGGTTTTGTGATTGAAAACGAAGACCACCATTCGACCGACTATGGCGATATAGCCAAATGTTTCCGTCCGTCGCATGCCGACTATACCTACACCGCTAAATATGGCTTCCGCGATTATCGTGGCGGGGGCAGATCGTCGGCGCGTGAAACTGCAGCCCGTGTGGTGGGCGGCGCTATTGCTATGCAGGCGCTCAGCCAATTGGGAATATCAGTCACTGCCTATACGTCGCAGATTGGCAATGTCGCTCTCGATAAGGATTATCACCGCTATGATTTGTCGAAAACCGACGATAATGAGGTGCGTTGTCCCGACGCTGAAGCGGCTGCCAGAATGGTGGAATTGGTAGAACAAGTGAAAGCCGAGGGTGACACTATTGGTGGCGTGATTACATGCGTAATTAAGGGTGTGCCTGCTGGACTGGGCGAACCAGTGTTCGACCGCTTGCATGCACGATTGGGTGCGGCAATGCTCAGCATCAATGCAGTGAAGGGCTTTGAATATGGACTCGGGTTTGATTTCGTTGATAAGCGTGGTAGCGAGGTTAATGACCGCTTTGTGTGCAACGATGGCAGTGTGAGCACGGTCACTAACAACTCTGGCGGAATACAGGGCGGAATATCAAATGGCGAGGATATTTACTTCAGAGTGGCGTTTAAGCCAGTGGCTACGCTGCTGAGGGATGTTGAAACCATAGATGAGGCTGGCAACGAGATGACTTTGCATCCACGCGGACGGCACGATGCTTGCGTGTTGCCCCGAGCTGTGCCAGTGGTGGAGGCTATGGCTGCGATGACTATTTTTGACAATTATCTTTTAAACAGAACTTCGAGGATATAGTGAATATGGCACAATATTTTGATTATGGCGAGTTTTTGCGCCAATACTTCGACGTAAAGGTGCAGAAAATTGCCATTGATGCAGGATTTATGTGTCCTAACCGCGATGGCACTAAGGGTGTGGGTGGCTGCATATATTGCAACAACCAGTCGTTTAATCCGGCGTATTGCCAGACTCGCATCTCGGTGACTGAGCAGGTGGAGCGTGGAAAGACTTTTTTCGCGCGCAAATATCCGCAGATGAAGTATCTTGCCTATTTTCAGGCTTACACCAACACTTATGGCAACTTGGAGCACCTGATATCGCTCTATGAGGAGGCTCTTGCTTGCAACGATGTGGTGGGGCTGATTATAGCCACGCGTCCCGACTGTATGCCGGATGAGTTGCTCGAATATCTGTCGGGTCTTGCCAAGCAGAAGTTTGTGATGGTGGAATATGGCGTGGAGACATCGCACGATCGCACGCTGAAGGCGATAAATCGCGGTCACTCATGGGCCGATGTGGTAGACGCAGTTTCTCGCACGGCGCGCTATGGCGTGATGTGCGGTGCGCACTTGATACTAGGTTTGCCCGGCGAAACTTTGGAGGATTTTATTGTCACGGCCCAGCGCATCTCGCAGTTGCCGTTAAGTACAGTGAAACTTCATCAGTTGCAAGTGATACGTGGCACAACGTTGGCGCAAATGTATGAGCGTGGCGAAGTGGAGTTGATGCAATGGAGCGCTGAAGAGTATATCGATGTGTGCCTGCAAGTGATGCAGCACATACGTCGAGACATGGCTATTGAGCGATTTGTGTCGCAATCGCCTGGCGAATTGTTGATGTCGCCACGTTGGGGCCTGAAAAATTATGAATTCACTCACCTGTTGCTCAAGCGTATGGCCGCGCAAGGGGTGGAGCAGGGCGCAATGGTTAAACCCAAATCGGGCATTAGGCCGTAAATGGGGTAATTTTTCCACTGCTTGAAGTCTTTAGGTTTTTATAAGTCATCTTTAGCTTGTTTTTAATTCGCAATAGCCTGCTATTACTCATTAAAAAGCAATCAAAATCCGCACTTCTAAAATTTCGAAATCCATTCAAGCCCTAAAGCCCGAATTGAGTCAAAGCGCAATGATAAATTGGAGTCCTCCGTCGGGATGATTGTGGGCGCTAATGGTCCAGCCATGCATTTCCACGGCTTCTTTCACGATAGACAGGCCAAGACCGCTACTGCTCAGGTTGCGGTTTTTGTCGCGGTCAACGCGATAGAAACGATTGAAAATCTTCTCAAGATACTGCTCTTCTACGCCTTTGCCGTTGTCGCGAAACGATATGTGCTTCTCGTCGATCATTTCCACAATTATTTCAGTGCCGCCAGAGTAGAAAGCGGCATTTTTAGATAGGTTGCTGAATATGTTGTAAAGCACATTGGCATTTGAGCGCACCATGAGTTCTTGTGTCATCTTGTTGATTGCGCGGATGCCAGCCTTTTCGAAGATTGGCGTAAGGTCGTCGAGCACGTTGTTGAGCGTATCAACAAGGTTGATGGTGTCTAATTGTATAGCCTCCTTGCCATTTTCTATGCGAGTGATCACGCTCATGTTGTAAGCCATGTTTTGCAATCGCAGAGTGTTTTCGAGGCACTTCTCAAGGAAGTGGCGCCTCATTTCGGGGGCAATCTCGTTGTCGTGCTCAATCAGGGTGTCTATGTAGCCCTGTATGATGCCGATAGGCGTTTTAATCTCATGATTAAGATTGTTGGAAAGCACTTGCCGTGAAAGCATTTCCTCTTTTTCCTTTTCCAAATCAAGGCGTTGTTTCTCTTGTATCTTGGCATTGTTGTAGTCGCACTTGATGCGAATGTTGTAGAGACTGACAGCCATTTTCGCAATGCTGACCTGAAACATTTTCCCTGGTTTTTGTGGATTGTTTTTCTCAAACGACTCCAGCATGCGCCACAGTGTGGCTAAGTCGTGAGCAAAAAATGTAAATGAGATGAAAATGAGGATGTTTACGATAGCAGCAAACACTATTACGGCTATGATTGTGCCTCGGTTGGTGTCGATCACTTGCGATTGCCATATCACAAGTAAAAACGTAACCGTGGCAATCCAGAGCCAACCGCTGAAGAAGAGGAGGGCTGTGTAGGGAAAACTATTTCTCCAATTGTGAGAGGAACCCATATCCGTAACCGAGTCGTGTGATCAGGTAATTGCCGTAGTCACCTATCTTCTTGCGCAGACGAGTGATGTTTGTGTCGATAGCACGTTCTGTCACGTCGTTGTTTCTGCCCCAGATGTTAGAGATAATCTCTTTGCGGGTGTAGATGCAGTCTTGATTTGACAAGAAGAATAGAAGTAATTCGTATTCCGTCTTGGTGAGTTTCACAGGCTCGCCGTCGATAAGACATTGCTTCTGCTTGCGCACGATTGTGAGCCCTTTAAACACCAAGTCGGAAGATTCTTCAGCGACAGCATGTGCTGAAGCCTCGGCGCGCTTCACCATCTGAGTGCGGCGCAATAGGCTGCGTACGCGAGCAAGCACTTCGCGAATGCGGAATGGCTTCACGATATAGTCGTCGCCGCCGATGTTCAGACCTTTCACGCGAGAATCCTCGCTATTGAGCGCGCTGCAGAATATAATGGGCATAAACTCTGTTTCGGGATTGCTTTTGATTTTCTTAGCAAGCCCGAAACCGTCAAGGTTTTTCATCATGATATCAAGGATGACGAGGGAAAAGTCGCTGATGTCTAACTTCAAAGCGTCTTCGGCGCAAGAGGCTACAGCGACGGTATAACCTTCTAACTCGAGATTGTATTTTAGGATCTCGCATATTGATTCTTCGTCATCTACTATGAGTATTTTTGTTTCCATTGTTGTGTAATGAAATGTGAAGTTGTTCTATGGGTCGTATATGGTAAGATAATCAGCGCTTTACGCCATGAGTGCGATAAGAGCAGCGAACTTTACCGTCAACAATTTTCTTCAGTTTGCCGCTGATGAGTTGCTTGCGAATTGTGGAAATGTGGTCGATAAACACTTTGCCAGCCAAGTGGTCGCATTCGTGTTGCACCACGCGGGCAAGGTAGCCTTCGATGTCCTTTTCGTGGGTTTCGAAGTTTTCGTCTTGCCATTTGAGGTGAATCTTCTCAATACGGGTGACGTTTTCGTGGATTCCTGGCAAGCTTAGGCAGCCTTCCTCGCGCGAAACGCTTTTGCCGTCTTCTATTACGGTCACTTCAGGGTTGATGAGCACCATCTTGCTGTCGGCAAGTTCTGGGAATGTGTCGGCGAGGCAAGAAGCATCGATATACACTAATTGAGCGCTGACACCCACCTGTGGGGCTGCGATGCCAATGCCGTCGCTGCCATACATGGTTTCCTTCATGTTTTCAATCAACTTTTCTAATTCAGGGTAAGTGTTGTCGATGTTAGCCGCAACTTTTCTCAAAACTGGATGACCGTAAAGGTATATTGGTAGTATCATATATATTTAAAACGTAATAAGTTACTAAAAAATGTTTGTTTTATTATAACGAGGAATATAATAAGAAATTTCCCAAAATCATCAAATAGCACTTAAGAAGGATTCATATAATTGTGCTTGAGTCAGAATTGGGTAAAAAACAACTTTATTATGCCTTATGCGAAATTAGAAATAATTTTGTTATTAAACAAGTTTTGCAGAGCTGCAACATGAAAATTTTACAAAAAATAGCAGCGACACTCTCATTTTATGTATATTAGATGGTGTCGCTGCGTGTGGTGTTTGTTGCTAATAGCGATTGCTGCTTAGTTGTTCTCCGGACGAAGTTTACGAACAGTAACGGCGGTTTGCCACATCTCGCTTTCGCGCATTTCACGAAGTTCTTCGTTGAGCTTTTCGCGATAGTCTGGCTTAGAGTTGCTGTCGATAGAAATTTGGGCTTCGTTGCCGCTCTTTACGCTTTGGTAGAGGCGCTGCATCACAGGCTTGATGGCGTCGTGGAATGGTGTCATCCAGTCGAGCGCACCGCGTTGTGCTGTGGTAGAGCAGTTGGCGTACATCCAATCCATACCTTTCTCGGCAAAGAGAGGCATGAGTGATTGGGTGAGTTCTTCAACAGTTTCATTGAAAGCCTCGCTTGGTGTGTGTCCGTTTTCGCGAAGCACTTCGTATTGTGCTTGGAAAAGGCCTTGTATAGCACCCATCAGCGAGCCGCGTTCGCCAGTGAGGTCTGATATGGCTTCGCGTTGGAAAGTGGTCTCAAACAAGTAGCCCGAACCGATGCCGATTCCGAGCGCCAAAGTGCGGTCGAAGGCCTTGCCGGTGACATCTTGGTAGATGGCATAGCTGCTGTTTACGCCACGACCTTCAAGAAACATGGTGCGCAGAGAAGTGCCCGAACCCTTAGGCGCAACCATAATCACGTCTACGTCGGCAGGAGGCACGCAGCCAGTGCGGTCGCTCCATGTGATTGCAAATCCGTGAGAGAAGTATAGAGCCTTGCCAGGGGTGAGGTGCTTCTTGATTGTTGGCCAAACCGACATTACTGCGGCATCGCTGAGCAGACACATAATGATGGTGCCTTTTTCGCAAGCTTCTTCGATGCTGAAGAGGGTTTCGCCAGGTTTCCAACCGTCGTTGATTGCTTTTTCAAAAGTTTTGCCTTGGCGTTGGCCAACGATAACGTTGAAGCCATTGTCGCGCAGGTTCATACTTTGGCCAGGACCTTGAACGCCATAGCCGAGGACGGCAATTGTTTCGTCTTTCAATACTTCTCTCGCTTTTTCAAGAGTGAATTCTTCGCGGGTGATTACTTGCTCTTCAACACCGCCAAAATTTAATATTGCCATAGTTTTATATAATTAAAAATGTGTTGTGTGTATTTGTTGTCATTTATTGTTGCGAGGCGACAAGAGTATGCGTGCGCGGCAGTGACTTGTGCCTTCGGCATTGGCGATCTCAAGCTTCACATCGTTGGTTGTGTGGTCAACGGCGATGGTCATTTCTTCGGCGTAGACGCATTCCTTGATGTAGGCAATCTCAAAGCGCTTCACAAAATTGCTTTCGTAGTCGCTGAGAGGTAGCTGGTTCATAAGCAACTCCACATAGCGCACGCTGTTGACGTGCTGATTGATGTCGAGGTCGCAATACTTAAAAGCGTAGTGCGAGGTGGTGCCGCCGGTAACAGGGCGCAAGCGCGATTGCGGTTCGATAGGGCATGGATGCTCGGATGTAACCTCTTGCAAGTGACTGAATTTTGAGATGTCGGCACTTTCACGGGTGATGCCATTGATTACCACCCAAATGGTGCGAGCATAGCCAAGCACGTTGCCCTCGTCGTCGCTTATCTCAAAATTACGTTGCGAGAAGTGGCGATTGAAGTTTTCAATCCATGTGGTGAAAGTGTATTTCTTGTTTACCACGGGATATTGTTTCATCTCTATTGTCACTCTTGAGAGCACCCACGATTGGTTTTCTGTGATAAGAGTGGTGTAACCTACGCCCAGCTTGTCGGCGTGCTCGGTGGCCACCTCGATGATGCGTGTGAGCAACAAGGTGATGGGCATCTCGCCTTCAGGAGTGCATTCTCCAGGGGCAAGGAAATAGCGGTGAGAGTATTCTTTTATCCTTTCGCGTTCCATAATTCTTTTGGTTTGCGACG
>CAJLWM010000033.1 GCA_905210415.1 uncultured Prevotellaceae bacterium | reverse complement strand
CGTCCCTACCAGTTGCAGTTATCCACCGAGGAATGCGATACCACCAGCAGAGCGGTGAAACCGCTCGTCTATGGGTAACCGCTTGCTAGGGAGCGCAGCGAGTCTGCAGGCGGAGAGCCCAATCTGCGGAATCTGCGTGAGATTTTATACCCACCACACTTACAGATGAAAAAGGTGCCGTAATTTCACCACAATGTGAAACTACGGCACCTTCTCCGCTTAATCAAAAAATACGCGCTTCTCCCCACTCGGTCGCTTCCGACCAAAGAGAGGATTAGAAGTTCTTACTGATTCCTTCTGCGATTTGCTGCATTTCCTCGGCAGGAAGCGACAACTTCTCCTTAAAGAAATTCATATCGCTTTCTTTGTTGATAGGCACCAAATGCACGTGTGCATGAGGCACTTCAAGACCGAGCACCGCTTCACCGACCTTCACACAAGGCAAGGTCTTCTTAACGGCAGCAGCCACACGCTTCACAAACAGCATCAATGATGTGTACTCCTCGTCGCTGAGGTCGAACAGATAGTCCACCTCGTGCTTTGGTATGCACAACACGTGGCCCTTAGCCACTGGATTGATGTCGAGGAAGGCGAAATTGTTTTCGTCTTCAGCAACCTTATAGCAAGGAATTTCACCTGCAATGATTCTACTGAATATCGAAGCCATATTGCAATAAATTTATATTATTCGAGAGAAATTTCAAGAATTTCAAATTGCATAGTGCCAGCAGGAACCTTCACGTCTACCACGTCGCCCACCTTATGGCCCATAAGACCCTTAGCGATAGGAGTAGCCGAAGAAATCTTCATTTCCTTAAGGTTTGCTTCGCTCTCAGATACGATAGTATATTTCAGCACCATGCCGTTTTTAACGTTCTTAATCTTTACAGTAGACAACAAAGACACAGCATCGGTGTTAAGCTTGCTTTCGTCGATGATACGAGCATTTGCCACGATATCCTTGAGTTGAGCAATCTTCATTTCAAGCATGCCTTGAGCTTCTTTAGCTGCGTCATATTCTGCATTTTCAGAAAGGTCACCCTTATCGCGAGCCTCTGCGATAGCCGCAGTGACTTCAGGACGCTTAACGTTCTCAAGATAAGCGATCTCTTCCATTTTTTTCTTGTAACCTTCTTTGGTCATATAGCTAATAGCCATATCAATTTCGTGTTTTTATAAAGTTAGTAAAAAAGAAAGAATCTCCACCTTGCGTTCGGTGAGAGACCCCATCCCGGTTATTTGTTCTATTTTATTTTCAGCAAAGGTAGCCACAAAAACTATGAAAAGCAAACTTTTCACAACTTTTATATTTTCAGCCACATATCACAAATGCAAGTGCTTGCGCATAAGCACAAAACCCATGATTATAGCCACCGCTGCGAGAGCCACAGCCACGGCATATTGCCCGCACTCAACCATTGCCGCGCAAGCCACGCTCAGAGCCACCGAGGCTGCCATATTGCCCCACACGCTGCGGTGAAGGCGCATCTTGTATTTCCCGAAAATCACCGCCGCCACAATCACGTTGTAGATCACATACCACAGCACAAACGAGAAGCCAAGTCCAGCCAACCCGTAGCGGCTATAGCCTATCACATTCAAGGCAAATCCCACCGCCACGCTGAGCGATTCGGTGACGATATATGCCTTGCCATCGCCCTTTGCAAGGATGACAAACGAAATGCACCACGATATGGCGCGCAGCACCATACCCACAAGCATCCACGTGAGGCAGGTGAACACCACCTCAAATTGCGGCGTGTAGAGCAGATGCACCACCACTTGGCGAAGCAGAATCATCACCATCACCATAGGTGTGAGCACGGCAAGCGTGATATTGATTTCCTGCGACGTAAATAAGCCTAATCTCAGTCGGCTGGTAGCCACACGGCTCAGACGCGGATAATACTCCATACCGAGCGCCGCAAGCACGAGCCCCACATATTTGTTTGCCAGCGTATAGCTGGCTTGATAATAGCCCACCAGTTCTTCGCCGCCCTGCCAGTTGAGATACGCCACAAAGGCATAATTGCTCACCAGCGCAAGCAGTGCTCCCACGGTCATAAATATGCCTAAGCGCACAAAGGCTCCGCCTTGCGCCATAACCTCGCGATTGGTGAGCGGCGCACGTGGATACTCCCGATTGCGATAGACAAAGGCGAATAACGCCGAACACACGGCACACACTATCACCGATAGCAACACACTATCCACTCGCAGAAAGTAAAACAGCGGCACCGAGATAACCAAGCCTGCCACCGTGCCACTCGCCGTGGCTTTGGCAAGCCTTGCGAGCATAGATGTTCCTTGCAATATGGCTTGCTCGCCATTGCTGAGCGACATCACAAACACTGCCACCGACAGCGCCACAAAGCCAAATACGTGCCGATCGTCGCCAAACGAGATGCGACTAAGCAACGGAGCAAACGCCATGGTGAGCAAAGCGCCAGCCACACCCAGCCACAGCGACCACCGGCGCACCACCGTCACTACGCGCGAAATGGCGGCTCTATCGCCCATCGACACATCAGCCGATATGTCGCGCACGCTGCTGCTGCGAACACCCAGATTGGTGGCCGTATTTATCATATCAAGCGCACTATTCCAAATGGCGAATAGACCGATGCCCGCCGGGCCAATCCACATCGCCACAAGCTTGCACCTCACCACGCTGCAAAGGATGTTCAGCGCCTGTACGCCGCTAAACAAACCCATCGCTTTCACCACAACGCGTGACAAATAAGTGCGCTTTTCTGCCATTTATAATGTTATTTTATACTGATTATACACAATTGCTCTGCCGCCCATGCCACATTTTTGCAGCACAAGGCCCTCGTTGAGATAACGTCCGCCATCTTCATTTGATATTCCGAAATCGAGATAGCGCATTCCGGCACACTCCTTGTCGATAATGTGCCTATAGACAGCCGGAAGCACTCGCATATTCCAGCCATCGTGCGTAGCGGCGGTGTATTGCGAATGCGCCACCGCACCGATGTAGAACATCACCACGCCACCAAGCAGCACGCCGTCTTTCTGGGCAGTGAAGAGTCGTATGTTTTTCGGGAACGAGGCACGCAAGCGCAAAATCTCGTCGAGCGAATGCACCGGAGTAGTGTCGTATCGCTCTTTGAGCAGATTGGTCAACACCTGCCAATAGCCAGCGAAATCGGAGCTCTCGCCTATCACAACGCCATTGCGACAAGCCACCGACACCGACGATTTGGCACCAGTATTGAAGTGCAACGGACAAGCGAGGTCGATAGTGGTTGACACATTCGTCACCACCGTCTGTGCGCCGCAGCGAAACAGCGCATAAAGGTCTTCCTCGGCAGGATAGCTATGATAGATGTACGGCATAGGGCGATACATCAACTCCTTCACGCCGTCGGCACGCATAGCATCGAGCGCAGCATCCATCACCTCGAGCATATCCACCACGTTGAATTTTCGCAGCGGCATCACCCACCCTCCGTAGGTAAGCCCCAGATGAGAATACACCACGCCAGCAATACGGTTTGCCGGCAACACGGTCAGCAACTTATCGTCGCGGTATGCCATAAGCGAATAGTCGGAGAAACGGTCGCTGTGGTAGTCCATAAACGCACGTTCAAAGAGGAAAGACGAATTTTTAGCACTACGCACAAATTCATCCCACTCACTCTGCTTCTCGCTATTATATCTTTCAATTCTTATCATCACTAACCATTGATTTTATCGGCGAAGCCACTGCTCAGGATTGAGCTTAGCTCGCTCTTTGCGCACCTCAAAGTGCAGTATTGTGCGGTTGCCGTCCTCACGGTCAGAGAAAATCTTACCGATATTCTGATTTGGCTTTACGGTTTCGCCAGTACGCACATATATTTCCGACAGATTGACGTAGATGGTGAGATAAGCACCATGGCGCACCATCACCACCGTATTATAGCCGTCCTGACGGAATATTGCCGACACCTTGCCGGTGAATACGGCTCTTGCCACAGCACCCGGCGAGGTCTCAATGTCGATACCGCCATTCTCTGTCATCACATATTTCAATTCGGGGTGTCGCTGCACACCGAAGTGGCGCACCACCTTGAAGTTTCCAGTAACAGGATAAGGCAATCGTCCCTTGTTGCTCTCAAAACTGCCGCCGAGAGCCACTTCCTTACCCGTGAGCGGAGTCGGTTTTGATGGCTTTGTCTCAGGCTTTGCCTTGGGCTCAGCCTTTTGATCGGCTTGCTTACCGTCTTTTTTCTTGCCCGAGCCCACCTTGCTTGCAGCCTCGCGGCGCTGGCGCTCCTCTGCCTCGCGACGAGCCTTCTCTGCAGCCAGTCGCTCTTGCTCAATCAGGCGATCGAGTTCACGATCCAAAGCGGCAGCCTTACGCTGCTTCTCAGCCAACACCGTGCGCAGGGCACTACCCTCGGCACGCAACTTAGCCACCACACCCGCCTGCTGTTGCTTTTTCTGCTCCAGCGTGAGTTTTGCGAGGTTTTGATCCTTCAAGGTGTTGCTCTTAGCCGTAGCAAGGGCATTAATGCGATTGCGGCTGTTCTCAAGGCGCTGCTGCATATCATCAATCTCTTGCGACTGACGCTTGCGCCATGCCGAGAACTCACGCAGATAGCGCATGCGGCGCAATGCCTGATGAAACGACTCAGCCTGAAACAAAAACTGCAGTTTGTCGAGCGACTTGCTATGAGCATGTATTCGCCTAATGGCTTTGCCATACTCGTTGCGCAGGCGCTGCAGTTCGGCTTCGTTGGCAGCGATGCTGTCGTTTACGCTCTGCAACTCCTTGTTGATGTCGCCCAGTTGCTTTGTCAAGGCATCAATCGAGCGTTGCTGCTCGCCAATCTCAGCCGTAATCAGGTTGAGTTGGTTGAGCTGATTGACCGTCTTAGCCTTGTTATCCTTAATTTTCTTATTGGTCTCAGTGATTTCGCGTTGCGTGGTGGCCTTCTGTTGCTTGATGGTCTTGGCACTACGTTTCTGCGCGCAAGCCACGCCTGCACACATCATCACCGCCAACAGCACCATCAATATTCTCCTTGCTACCCTAAGCATACCACGCATATTATCTTATAGTTCCTCCAAGAGCCTTGATTATTGCCGAACCCGACGATTGTGTATAGCCATTAGGAATCTCCACTTCATCGTTGAAGTCGGTATTCCATGTCATTGACTTAATGGTCATATCAAGCGACAACGACTTTCCGCTGATTTCGGTGTCGACACTTGTGCGTGTAGCCACCTTGCCAGCCAACGAAGTCTCAACATCACCATACTTCACGCTATAGATTGATGAGCCGCCCATTGGAGCCACATCGAGGCTAACAACATTTTTCTGCTCATCGAAAGCATATTGGTAAGAGAAGCCCTCATATTGGTTTTTCGGCTTGATATAAGCCATTGCGCCCTCGCGCTGAAGCTCAACCTTATCAGCCATCGAAGCACAGAATGTGCCTTCGCCCAAAATGTGAGGACGGCCAAGCAAAATGTCTTGCAGGGTCAACACGTCTACAGGCACACCGCTTGTGAGCAGCGAAGCCTTTTCCTTGACGTAAACCTTGTGTATGCGATCGATAATCACAATCTCATCGTCAACGATATACATTTTACCAACCTCTATGCCCAAAAACGGACGGATAGAGAATGATATTGAGCGGCCTTTCACCATCTTCATCTGCATAGACGAACTCATAGATTTGCCGCCACCAATAGCGATTGACACTTTGCCGCTGGTAACAAGCGACTTCCAATCGCCATATTGAGCATATTCCGAAGCAGCGGTCTTGGTAAACGATGTCTGACCATTGCCGCCATTTGCCGCATTGCGTGTCGACGAACAACTGGCACATACGGCTATCATCACGAGTGCCACAAGGCACATTCCAATAAATTTCCTCATCACTCTATATTCAATTAATTACTTAAAAAAGTATGTCTTGTATTTCACCTTCTTCTTGAGCATCTCGTTGTCGGGCTGAAGTTTCAGAGCTTGCTCCCACTGCGCGAGAGCCGCTTCTGGTTCGCCGTTCATAAAGAGTATGTCGCCATAATGCTCATACAACACCGATGTAGCCTTCTCGCCCTCAATCTTCAATGCCTTTTCGATATACTCAAGAGCAGTCTTATATTCTTTCTTCTTGAACATTATCCAAGCGTAGGTGTCGAGATAACTCGTGTTCTCTGGGTCATCCGTCACTGTGTGGAAACTCAATTTCTCAGCCTTATCCAAATCTTGGTTGCGCTCAACAAGCACATAGGCGTAATTGTTCATAATCGGCACATTGCCAGGATTGATTTCAAGCGATTGCTCATACTTTTCGATGGCGGCCACAGTGTCGCACTTCATCAGCAGCACATCGGCAATTCCGCCCACCATGTCAGATTGCGTCTCATAGTCGGTGGAATCTACCATCTCTAAGACCTTGTTGTATAGGTCAATCGACTTGTCGTATTCCTTCAGTTGCGCATAAGCAGGAGCGATATATCTATATAGCTCCACATCCTTAGGATTATATTTGATGGCGTTTTCGCCGGCCTTCACAGCCTCGCCATAGTTTTCGGTCATCAAGTAGCAGCCCATGAGCATACGCCAATTGCTTGAACTTGTAGGGTCGGCATCGAGCGCATAACTCAATTGCTCGCCAGCCGCCTTATAGTCTTCCTTAGCCCACAAGTAGTGGCTATAAAGCTCATGTATCTGCTTCTCATGAGGGTGTTCCTCAATGAGCACACGAAACAGAGTGTCGGCACGCTCCGAAGAGTCTTTGCTTTGCACCAAATCGCGCGAATAATCAAATAGCACCCCAAGTTTGCTTTCCACATTAAGATTCTTGCTTATCAAGGCGTTATAGATTTGCTTATCATAGTTGACGGTGTCGCCAATGCTATTGTAGAATTGGGCGCGAGCCAAGAAAATGCCGCCGTTATCAGGATCAAAACGCTGCGCATTGTCGATATATGCCAGCGCGCTGTCGCGCATATCATAGGTGGCATACAAGCGGCTCATCAGCAAATTGTATTGCACATTCTCAGGAACAGTGGCAAGCAGCGATTTGCACTCGGCGATAGCATTCAGCGAGTCGTGCATAGCCATATACACATTGATTTTGCGCGTAGTGATGGTAGCCACCTTGCCCTGCGTAGCCTCTATGGAATCATAGGTCTCAAGGGCATTCTTAAAATCGCCCGTAGCGCCATATGCCTCGGCAAGCGAGAACTTCACATCGGTTTTGTCAGGAAACAATTCCGACAACTTTTTCCACACCTCAAGCGCCTCCTGATCGTGCTTGCTAAGCGCAGCCGCCATACGCCCGTAGGTGTATGATTCTATATAGTCCTCGGGGTGCTCAAGGTAGTGCTGACGCATAAGCGCCAATGCCTTGTCGCGCTGTTCCTCGGTGGTGTTGTTCATCGCCATGGTCATATAGCCGATATAAAACGACGTCACCGTGTTGGTGGGATCGATTTTATGAGCGTGGCGCAACAACTCGTAGTAAGCCGGGTAATTGTCCAACGAACGTTGGCGCTCGGCTTCAAGAAACACATATTCAGCCTTGCGTCTGTCAGCGTCGCTCACCTCAACATTGCGCATATCTGAGAGCGCAACGCTTGATTGCGACTTATTGCCAGCCACAAGCGGTGCTATCACGCTCAGAATGGCGATTAGCAAAAAGAATTTGTTATTTGATGTATTTAATCTCATTTTCATTGTGTGCTTACGACAAACACCTTATCAATATCATTTCACGCCAGTGTGACCAAAGCCGCCAGCACCCCGCTCGGTATCCTGAAGCTCAGTCACGGCTTCCCATTCCACCTTAGTGTAGTTCGACACCACCATTTGGCAGATACGCTCGCCATTTTCTATCACAAATGGAGTATCAGAGAGATTTATCAGAATCACCCCTATCTCGCCGCGATAGTCGGCATCGATAGTGCCTGGAGTATTCAGCACTGTTACGCCCTTTTTCAGTGCGAGTCCGCTGCGAGGACGTATCTGGCACTCATAGCCATGAGGCAACTCGATGCTCACACCTGTAGGCACAAGCACACGCTGCAGCGGTTGCAGCGTGATAGGCTCTTCAAGCCATGCTCTGAGGTCCATACCGGCACTTTCACTTGTGCCATAGGCTGGCAATGGGTTGTTTGACTTGTTTATGATTTTTACTTTGACTTGTTCCATTTTACTTCAGTTTTTAATATCTTGCGAAAATAATGAAAACTCCGCAATTCCCAGCTAATAATTATCATAAATTATCATAATCTTCACCACCTCACTAAAGGTTTATCACCTGCAGGTCGTCGGGCACTATGATATTACCACAAAAATGCTGCGCAGCCTCTGCGACATAGGTTGTTGCGCGAGTGGCAAGGCTGCGATCTTCGGTGTGATATAGAATAAGGTTTTTGGCTCTCAAGGCGGCAGCGTCGCGACCGGCATCGATGGCTGTGCTGTGATGCTTCTCATACGGCTTAAACACATCGCGTTGCGAGTAGAGGCAAAACGCCTCGCTCATCAGCCAATCGCTATCGTATGCGATGTCGCCCGAAGCCTCGTTGTATGGCTCATCGCCCAAGCACACCAGTTTGCGGCCATCAGGCAAAATCACCTTCAGCCCATATTGCTTAGTCTTGGTGGAACCGATATCAAACGTCGTGAAGTCGCAGCCAACGGCCTGCCACTGCTCGCCATCCTCCACCACCTTGAATATCAACTTACTGCCCACAAACTTATAGAAGCGTTCCGGTATTGACATTCGGCAAAACGTGTCGAGCATGTGAATAGACTCATCGTGGCCATAGAGTGTGAAAGTGCCATCATACTCACCGGCATACACCATCTGCGCTATCTTGCGCACTATCCATATCATGCCCAGAATGTGGTCGGTGTGCCCGTGTGTGAGAAAGGCGTAATGGATATCCTTCACCTCAATCCCTGCACGTTCGAGCTGGGTGAGGATGCCATTGCCACCGCCGGCATCCACAAGCATATTGCCATAGCCGGCATTGAGCACAAAGCACGTGTTGAAACAGCGTGTCACCAATGCGCTGCCCGTGCCGAGCATCGTGATTGTCATCTCTTGTTGTGTTGACATATTTCTGATTTTATATAACTAAACGCACCCGATTGTCGTGTTCTTTACGTCCATGGCAATCGGGTACGAAATATATTTATGGTTTGGTTTTCAATAAATCAATGAGCCTGATATGCACCAGTAGCTCAAGCTGCCACCTTCTGGCTTACCCTGCGGTATCTTCACCACGATGGTGTGTTCACCAGCCTTCAAGTCGCCCATTGGGATGTAGTTAGGGTTTGTCACCGTGCCAGGGCACCAATTGCTACGGCTAAGGTCAGAAGAGCTTTCACCGTTTGAGAAGTTGCCTGAGCAAGGGCTATTGTTGCGATAAGTAGCGCAATCGTCGCGCCAAGGGATAAATGAAGTAACTTTCTCTCCATCAAGGAAAATCGTGTTCACTTTGCGGTTAAATTCGTCACCGCCACCCCAACCGCCATGTCCGGTGGTAAGATAGAATAGATGGGCATCCTTCACGTCTTCAGCAAGAGTGAATTTCACCTTCAGCTCGTCTTTCTCCATAAACACAGGATATTCCTGTCCGGCTTGTTCGAGGTAATTAACGGTGTTGAACAGAGGCATCACGTGGCGGAATGGCTTCACATCCTCGTCGCCAGGATAATACTTCAGATTCATAGTGATACTATGGCCGTTAGCATCCCAGTTGCCTATATACGCACCAATTATCACCTCACCCTCAAGGTTGCTTGCGAGATTGGTGACATTCATCTTATAGAGCACCTCATCTACCCACTTCTGACCAGGCACCACATTGTGGTTGTATTGGCGCACGCCAAAACCTGTGAAGAATCGCATCAATTCCAATGGCACATTGTAGTCGGGTGTCGACACAAGACCCGGATAAGTGATGCCGTTGTTGGCAGTGAATGCAGGCACGCTATTGAGGTTCTTAATCATATCAAGGAATGATTTCTCCTTGTCCATAGGGATGATAAACACCGAGCCAGTGCGGTCATAAGCGTCACCCTTAGAGTATTGTGTGAGTTCCACAAACACGTCGCGGTCCTCCGACTTTGGCAAAGTGATTTTCTTGAGAATAATCGAGCCGCCACCCACACGATATGTCACATTTGGCTCAATGCTCTCTGGAGCTTTCGCGCCAGTGAAGTTCACTGCGTCGTCGTTAAACACAGGCACAGTGATCACGTTGCTGTTGTTCAACGTATAGCGATAGATGTTTGGATCCATTTCCTTGCCGAACGAAGCAGGGAACACTGTCTCAGCCTTCTTCATTGGCACGATTTCCTTAGCCACCTGTACATATTGGCCGTTGCGGGAATAGCGAAGCACCACGCCATCTGTCACGCCCCATCCTGGCACAGGAGTAGCCTTCACGCCGAGCTCGGTGGTATACCACACTTCCATGGTGTTGGAATTAATCACGGTGCGGGCAATCTTACACTTAAAGCCCATAAACACAGTGTCGGCCACAACATTGAAGCCCTTATTCTCCTCGAAAGCGCGCTTTGAGCACACGGTGTCGCCATTTTGCAGCAAAGCCATCTGATAAGTGGTGTTTTTGCCGAAATCAACGTATGTATATTCCTTAGGAAAGAAATCTTGCATTTCGGCAGGACGGATGCCCTCCACTCGCTGCTTGTCGCCGCATACGCTCAGGCGAGTTCTCAAATAATCGCCATCAGCCATGCCGTAGACCACGGTCACGCCAACCGATTTCTTCATCTGCTTAATCACTTTCTTAGCTTGTAGAGCAGCAGTTGCATCCACCGCCACACACGCAAACAATGCCACTAAGGCAATCAAAATTTTCTTCATTATGATGTTATTGAGTATTGATATTTGTTATTTTGGTCTGTATTCAATTTGGTTATTGCTACGTACCACAAAAGTACACAAAAAAAACCTCATTTCCACCCTAATACATCGTTTTTTCTCCTTTCAAACCCATTTCGGTCATTAGGGCTTGGTAAGATTCCGGAGTTTTAGAAGAGCAGATTTTGATTGCTTTTTAACGAGTAATAGCAGGCTATTGCAAGTTAAAAACAAACAAAAGATGCCTTATAAAAGCCGAAAGACGCCAAGCAGTAGAAAAATTTTCACATATACGTCCTAATGACGATTTGGGTTAAAGCCATCTTTTCGCGAAAGTAGAAGCTCACGCTAAAGCATCACGGGCAACGACAAAAGCAAACGGCGACTGCGCATGCCCTTACCAAAAGAGCATCTGCGCAATCGCCGCAATATCATTTGATTTCGGTAGTCTATACCATCCGCCTTATAGCACAAGGAGCATAAGCACGTAGCACCAGTGTGCCACCACACCTGCCACAAAGCCGCCTACCGTGTGCGAGATAATCGCCTTCGAGGTCAGTTCGCGATAGCCAAGCGAGTCAAGCATAGCAGTGTGCGTACTCAAATAACCGCTCCAGCACATACCCATAGCCGTAAACACAGCTATGGCATTGCCATCTATCAAGCCTGCCTCTTGCAACCTTGGCACCAGGCCAAGCGCTGCGCCAACGGCTCCAAGCGCCGTGATTGGGAACGACACGAGTTCCGATGAATGGAATCCGAACAGCCGCTCAAACACCACGCTAATCTTATCGGCAAGCATCGGCAACAATTTCACGCCTTCATAAGCCGAACCGGTATATTCACCTGCGCCCGATGGGCCGAAGGTGAGCATCATCACAAAGGTGGAAATTATCAGCACACCAGGGATAATCTGCATACCCAATTCCACACCCATTTTACCACCGTCGAGCAGCGAATTGAGCACTCGCAAGAAAAGCGTTTTTTCCTCATCGGAATGGTGCTGCTCAGCCTCAATGGTTTCTTCGTGGCTTTCGCCAGCCATTTGATCAATCAGTTCGGGGCGTGCCTTTGCCACCAAACGCTGCATAATGCGGGTTGACACCACACTGCCAGCAAGCGAGCCCACAAGGCCCACCATCGCGCCCATGGCATAGCCACGGCTTATCATGAACACCACCACTACAAGGCCCATACCGAATGCCGTACCAAAGTTGGTGAGCGAAATGAGTTGGTGCTTTCTGAAGTAACTGCTAAATCGCGCATCCTTACTAAGGCTGATTATGGCAGGGTTGTCGCTCACAAACGTCATCACTGCACCAAGGGCTGCCACACCCGGCAAATTGTAGAGGGGCTTCATAAACGGGCGTAAGAGCTTCTCTATAATGGCTATCACGCCAAACTCCACCAATAATCGCCCGAAAGCGCCAGTCAGCACAGTTATACCCATCAAATAAAACACGGTCTCAAGCAGCAAGTGATAACTTGTGTTCATCAACGTATTGAACATATTAGGAACGCCCATCACGTGTCCCATATATCCAAACACCACTATCAGCACAATTATCAGAGACAATGGCTCCACTAATGTGCGACGATACTTTTCAAAATTTAGCATAGATTGTTATAGGTTAATAGTTTATGTTTGTTCATCGGTTATAGTAAGCTTTGCAACATTCTCGTGAAGCCAAATCAGGCTTTACTTGCTTTTTTTTTTGAATTCGGGCCTTTCTTATTTTTTATTGGTAATTTCTTTTTCCCTATTGTGGAGAAGCCGTTGCCAAACACGCCCACCACGCGGCTTTGCGACACAAAGGCATTAGGGTCGATTTCGTTGATAACATCAAATATGCGACTCGACTCAAACTTGCGCGCTATGCACATCACCACCTTGCAGCCCTCATGTGTATAAGAGCCCTCGGCCGACAGCAGCGTGCATCCACGATGCACCTCCTCATTGATGGCATGCGAGATCTCATCATATTTCTTGGTAATTATGAAGAACTGCACCGAGTGTCGCTGACGGTCCATAAAATAGTCCATCACATAATACATCACAAACAGTGTGCAGAAACCAAACACCACCAGACGCCAGTCGTAGAATATAAAGTAGCACGACGACACTATCACGATATCGCATATCGTGAGCACCTTGCCGAGCGACACATCGCGATATTTGTTGACCACAGCGGCAAGGATATCGGTTCCGCCGGTGCTGCCATTTTGCATAAATATCAAGCCCAGGCCGATGCCACACATCGACGAACCTATGATACAAGCCATAAAGCTCTCATTAGCACCCATCAACTGCAACAGTTTGCCATTAGGCTGCATCAGCAGCATTTGCACAACACGCAGCATAAACGTGATGGAGAAGATGCAATAGATAGTCTTCACCAAAAACTTCAGTCCCAATATCTTGAGGGCCACTATAAGAAAACAAATATTTATCAAGAAATACGTAACATCCGCAGGGATGCCCGCAGCGAAATACACAATATTACTGATACCGGCCACACCACCCACAGTGATCTGATAAGGCAACATAAATGCACCCCATCCAATGGTGTAGAATAGCACTCCGATGGTTAAAAACAAGTAGTCCCTAACATCTTCTCCTGTAACATTAAACTTGAATTTCATGTCTTTTTCTTATCTCTAAAGGTGAAGTTTTTTATCCTTTGTATGCGACAAATCTCGCCAAACTTCTTTGGTAGAGCTCTTGACGAGATTTGCGGTTATTTTGCTTTATTACATATACTTTGCGACTGCAGAAGCAAGCTTAGTAGCGTCTTCTACACGCTCAGAGATTTCTCCGTTGCGATTGATGATAAACGATGTAGGCACGCCGTTGACGTTATACGACATAAGATTCTTCGACTGAATGCTCATCGGGTCGTAAACAGTGATCCACGGCAAGTTTGCTGCAGATTGACGCCATTGGAATTCTTCTGGGTCGATGCTCACTTGATAGATTTCCAATCCTTGAGCAGAATACTTGCGATAGATATCAGCAAGTGTCTTATTGAATACAGGCGAGAAGTCAGCTTGATACATTGTGAAATTGAGCACTACCACTTTGCCCTTGCTGGTGACATCGCTCAATTTGCGATGCTTGCCATGATTGTCTTGCAAATCAATGTCGATAATAGGAATTTCCTGAGCCACGAGTTCGCGCTTAGGCACATTGTTATGAGCCTCACGACGGCGACGTTGACCCTCAAGCAACACATTCACCATATAATTGGTGCGTGGGTCGTTTGGACGGAAAGTGTTGAACGCATTTGCCACAGCGCCGATAATCTTAAGGTCGTTGTCGTTGAGTGCGTCGTATAGTGGTTCATCACCTATATACTTATTGATTACATAATATGCCACAATACCGCTTGGGTTAGAAAGAATCTTATTGGCAAGTTGCTTCTTCCAAGCTTCACGAGCAGCCTTGTCGCCACTTGCGGCGAGTTCCATCGCCTTCTTGTCGATGTTCATCACCTCAACAGCATTGTCGCTACCGCTCAATGTGTAGTCAGAGCCGAACTTATCCACCGATGTGCTTACGTTGATGTGATCGATGCTATCGATTGGGAAATAGATTGCCTCAGCGCCCTTGCGCAAGCGATAGATGCCTGGCACCTCTGGAGCTGCAACGCTAACGCTGAAATCGCCACTCGACTTCACCTTCACGCTGTCTACAAAATACCAATTGCCACTACCTGCGCTCTCAAGCACCATCACTGTTGAGTCGCCGGCACCAGCCACATTTCCCTCTACTTCAAATTGATTTTTATCGCCACACGAAATCATTGTGGCAGCCAAAGCCATTACAGCTATATAAGCGAATTTCTTCATCTTTGTTTAGTTCTGTTTTCTTAAATTGAGTGCAAAGATAGTGCAATCACGACACAGAAAAATCTTGTTTTCCAAGATTTTTTGCAACATTGCGTCCTATCTCGTGCAAAGATACTTGAAAAACACCTAATCAGCAAACAATTTTCATTTTCGCTGATTAGATTTTTCCTCGCGCATTCTAACCCAAATCGGGCATTAGGTCGTAAATGTGGGATTTTTCTACTGCTTGGAGTCTTTCGTTTTTTATAAGGCATCTTTTGTTTGTTTTTAACTCGCAATAGCACGCTATTACTCATTAAAAATCAATCAAAATCTGCGCTTCTAAAATCCCGAAACTCTTCCAAGCCCCAATGACCGAATTGGGTTTATGTGGTTTTATTCACACATAGCCTATGCGCATTCGCGGTGCTTGCTTAACGGGTTTGGGCATCGGCACGTCTGAGGCCAATATGCTCTCCAACGCATGCGCAGTGGCACCATCGGCACACACTCGCACAGCCATATTGGGGATTATCTCGGTCTGGATGATGTTCACCACATGGCGGGCATTGCCAAACTCTTTGTCGCGATGCTCACAATCGCTATGCAATCGCGCCTCCAACGCCTCACGCGCTCCATCCGTCAGCCAGAACCCGTTTGCCGAGAAATATCCGTCGGCTATCTGCATCAGTTCGTGCACATCATAGTCGGCAAAAGTGTAGATATTGGTTTGCGGTATGCGTGAACGCAATCCCGGATTGGCCTTAAACATCTCCAGCATCTGGTCGGGGTAGCCGGCCAATATCAGCATCCAATCGCGATTGCTCTCATCGGATAGCGCCGTGAGCAGTGTCTCAATCACTCGCCTACCCGGGTCTTTGGGATCATTAGGCTGATATAATTGATAAGCCTCGTCGATAAGCAATATGCCGCCTTGCGCCTCTGCTATCGCTGCTCGGGTTTTCTCCTCGTCAGAGCCATAGGTTGTGCCCGAAAGCGTAGAGCGCTCACGCACCACCACATGGCCTCGCGACAGCACTCCTGCGTCTTTCAGCCAAACGCCCAAGTTTTTCGCCACCGTGGTTTTGCCCGTACCGGGCGAACCAAGAAACATAGAGTGCAACGGCACAGAAATCGGCTTCAAACCTTGTGCCTTGCGCATATTGTTGAATAGCACCAACTTCTTATACTTATCAAACTGCTGCTTCACTTCCTTCAACCCCACCATTTGCTCGATGGTGCATATTTCCGACTTTCCTTCATCGTCATTTGCATCATCCTCGTCGTCATTCTCCGCCAGTTCGTCGATAACATCATCTCCGTCGTCGTCATCGTCGTCTGCGCGTTCCGACAAGTCGACATCAATCTCGGTGTATTGCTTCAACAAACGCTCAAACTCGCTATTCAAATCGTCTTCCTGCGATTCTTCTACGTCAGCCACCTCAACAGCATCGCCATCCTCATCATCACAAGACTCATGGGTGTCGCCATAATACTCATCCACAAGTCGATTTCCGAGCTCCGGATTGTAGTCGGCAATCACTCGCAGTTGGTCGTAGCTCCATACACCACACTCAGTGTCGGTTCTCAGGTGTGCCACGAATCCAGAAATCGGAGTGCCCATGCACAGCAATTCGGCATACAGCACGCTCAGGCGGTCGTCGTTCACAAAGAAATCGTGTTCCACATGATAGCAATCATCGCCAGCGTCAAGCGAATCCTTCTTCAATGGGCAGAAGCACGATGTGACGCTTTCGTCGCGATAATGCATTCTGATTTCCAGTTCTGGCAAATCGGCAAGAGCGCTCTCTGTGGCTCTGACATTAAACCTCACTGTGCGTATCAATTCCTTGTTTCGCCACAAGGTGCGATACTGTATCGGTTTGGCGTCGGTTGGGCAAGTGAAGCAACCGCTCAGCACCTCATACCACTTAGCAGGATGCGGCATTTTGCCATTGTGGCGATATACTCTCATCACATGCTTGCCAAGCACCTTATTGGTGCTCAACTCGCGCACCACCACCATGCAACGTTTATTATGCAACAAATCAAATCTGCTCAATACAAACTCCTTGCTATATTCGCGCGACTCTGAGCCGGCTGTCACTTGCACATCCACACATCTGCGGCATATCAGATGCTTCATCGTATCGCCATAAACCGACACTGTGACTTGGCTTTGCACTTCTTCGTCTACCTCTGCACCATCAAAAACAGTCAATTCTTCGCCCACAAACTCCATTTCAACCTTAATAGCCACATTGGTGCTATAGAAATATATATCTTTTACATTATTCAATCGTTCTAACGATTCATTCGTTTCGTCAAGTTCACTTACATTCACTTTGAACTTCGACATCATAATTGTTTTCCCTTTATCCATCATAACTACAATTTTTTTATACTTATACCCCAATCGGTCATAACGGCCGAATTGGATTAAAATTTACTTTTCATTACTCTCTCATACGCGACGATTCACCACACTGAGCGGCATAGCCACCCTGCAGCCAATCATCGCAAAGCTTCTGGCGAGGCTCAAGAATAGGGGTTAACTGCATGCGCACATGCAGTCAATGCAAGCACGTCAAAGAACGCACCATCGAGACGCAGTATGCACACGAAAAGGCATCTCAGCACAGCACAACAAGTGCCGGCTTCTCTCGAGAGTTTTCTAAAAAATTTGTACTTCTGGGAATGGATTAGTTATTACAACAACTTACAATCGCACCCTCCTTTTGGTGACATTTCTCTTAGTTTCATTTTTTCTTCTCCTTGTTTTTTTGAATTTGTTTTGATTTAGTTTGTTGTTGTATTAACTCCCTTTTGGGAACATTCATATTATTTTCTTCTGCAAGCCCCCACTATGCTGGGCATTAGCTCACATCACAGCAAAGATATTACACAATTTTCAATTCCGCAAAATTTTAACACAAAATTCGTTGCACTTCTATTTGGACACTGCACAAATATTACAAAATTTCTTTTTTTATTTCTTTTTTCTATCAATTGTTTTATCTTTGATACCCATATATAGTAAACACTAAAAAACTTATCCGATTATGAACAAAGCGATTACTTTACTTCTATTGGTATTCTTATCAATATCCACCTGTGGCATATATGCACAGAACCACCACCCTTTTGAAGTGAAACGGCTTAGTTATTGGGCTCCTGAGTACCTCACTTGGACTTGCGGCTACAAATACAAGGCGACGCCATCAGAAGACGGTGGTGACATTACATCACAAGTTAAAATCCTCCAAAAGGACGGATTTAAAGAGTCTGATTACATTTGGATTGACAAAGAACAATCTTCCAATATCCCCCCTATCGGAAGCATCATCACCGAAATTGATGGTCAGACCACCAAGGGAATGTCGGAGTCTAAATTTTTCAACATTGTTGACAGCGCCAACAGACACACCCTAAAATACACCTTTGGCGTTAATATCGATACCGCACAAATCGTATTAAAAGAAACACCAAAATGGTTGGAAATCTTAGGAATATCTATTTTTAAAGGACATTGCTGGAAATACACCACTCTTGCCACAGAAAGAAAAGACAATGCAAACGGCGACAAAGACATATCATTCGATGTGATTTTCGACACCGACATTGATTGGAACAAATATCACACCTATGATTTTGCCATACGCGGTAATGACCCACTTAACGACAAAATACTGCTAAAAGCCATCGCAGAAAACTTTTCTGACTTTTTTGATGGAGCATTAACTCGCGATGAAAACAATCCCGACTTAATTTTCACCATCGCTAAAGGTTCCGACCAATCAATCAACACCACCTATGTTCCACCTGTCATTGAAAACATTCGCACTGGCAGCAAAACCACCACTCGCTACAACTGGATAACCCATAAAAACGATTACATCACAAAAGACCAATACACTACGACCAAACAAGACGGCTATACCAAACAAGATAAGGTGATGAACGTATTCTTCGAATTTACCATGCTTGACGCAAAACAATTAAAGAAAGAATCATCTACTCCACCTATCGTATATCAAGCAACATTCAAGAGAACTGCAGTTAACCCCGACTACGACCCGAAAGAAGAATATCAAAACCTCTGCTCTTGGTTTGCATTACCACTCTCCGAGCGTCTCACCTCATGCAAATGGAGAAGTGGAGTATATGGCAGATTTGCGCCTTCTGGCATGTACATAACCACACCTCCTAATGGCGATGCTGTTGTAATCCATATCATTGCAGGAAGCGATGCCGATAAAGCCGGCGTGCAACGACGTGACCTTATAAGAAAGAGAAAAGTAAAAGACGGCAAATACATTCTTGACATCATTCGCGATCGCAAAAAAATCAAAATCAGCATACCTTGCCGTGACACTTTCGTTCTTGACTACAAAGACGGCTTGGAACTCAATTTCTTAGCACTTGATAAATAACATTCCAACGACAATAAAAATATTGCGCCCCGATGTTCAGTTCTGCATCGGGGCGCAATTTTTTATGATTTGGGGTTATACCTTCGTCTGAGTATTAATTATTTCAAACCACGGTCGCGAAGGAGAGCGTCAACTTGTGGCTCACGACCACGGAAGCGCTTGTAGAGAGTCATAGCATCTTCGCTATCACCTGCTTGAAGGATGTTTTCGAGGTAAGCCTTTGCCGATTCAGCGTCATACATACCCTTTTCTTCAAACAACGAAGCAGCATCGGCTGAGAGCACTTCTGCCCAAAGATATGTGTAATATCCTGCAGCATATTCGTCGCTACCAAAGATGTGTTTGAAGTATGGTGAACGATAACGGAATTGGATTTCCTCTGGCATGCCAAGGCGGCGAGCCACTGCTTTCTCAAACTTCTCAACATCGATTTCCTTTGCATAGTTCATCTTGTGCCATTCGATATCAAGCAATGCAGCGCCACAAAGCTCGGTGGTGCGGAAACCCATATTGAATTGTGCAGAAGCTTCAAGTTTCTTCACCAATTCTTCTGGGATCACTTCTCCAGTCTTGTAGTGCTTAGCATAGATCTTGAGCAATTCTGGTTCGAACTTCCAGTGTTCGTTGAATTGAGAAGCCAATTCCACTGCGTCGCGGTCGATGTTTGTACCAGCGATACCACGGAATTGTGCTGTGGTGAGCATGCCTTGAAGGGCGTGACCAAATTCGTGGAATGCAGTTTCCACCTCATCCACTGTGAGCAATGATGGCATGTCCTTGGTTGGCTTGGTGAAGTTACCGACATTGTAGATGATTGGGCGTTCTACGACACCTTCGTAGTTGTAAGCAGTTTGGAATTCGCTCATCCATGCACCTTGACGCTTGGTAGCGCGTGGGAAGTAGTCGGTCATAAACACTGCCACGTGGTTGCCCTTAGCATCCTTCACGTCGTAAACCTTTACCTCAGGATTGTATTTTGGAGCCTTTGGCATTTCGGTGAATGTAATGCCAAACAACTTGCCAGCTTCAGCAAACAAGCCCTTCACAACATTGTCGAGTTGGAAATAAGGACGCACTTCGTCTTCGCTGAGGTTGAAGCGTTCTTTCTTCACCTTTTCAGCATAGTAATAGTAGTCCCAAGCAGCCAACTTGAAGTTGCCGCCGTGGTTGTTGATATACTTCTGCATATCTGCGATTTCCTCGTGAGCCTTTGCCACTGCAGGTTTCCAGATTTGATAAAGCAAGTTTTCTGCATTTTCTACAGTCTTCGACATCACGCGAGCCATCATCATATCAGCAAATGTGTCGTAACCGAGGAGGTTAGCCTTCTTGATGCGGAGTTGGATGATTTTGTTGATGCAAGCGTAGTTGTTGTATTCGTTGTTCTTGCTACCGATGCTCATGTATGCCTTATACATGCGTTCGCGCAATGCGCGGCTATCGGCATAAGAGAGAACTGCCAAACGGCTTGGTGCATGCACTGTGAACACCCACTTGCCTTCCTTGCCGCGAGCAGCAGCTTGCGATGCAGCTTCAGCGATTGTGCTTTCTGGCAAACCAGCCAATTCAGCAGCATCTTCCACTACCACTTCTGTGGTGTTGTTTTCTTTTTGCAAGTTTTGGTTGAATTGCATCTGTACAGCAGCAATCTCTTGGTTGAGTTCCATAAGAGTCTTTTTGTCGGCATCTGAGAGCAACGCGCCGTTGCGAACGAAGCCCATATAGGTCTTTTCAAGCAAGCGTTGTTGTGGACGTGTGAGATTAAACAACTTCTGATTGTCATACACGGCCTTGACCTTCTTGAAGAGTTCGGCATTCATGCTCACCTCATCGCTGTGGGCAGTGAGGAGAGGACGGATTACTTCCGACACCTTTTCCATCTCTGGAGTGCCATCGCTTTCAGCCAATGCATAATATACATATTGCACCTTAGACAGCAATCTTCCGCTATTATCGAGCGCAAGTATCGTGTTGTCGAAGTCGGCACGATCGCGGCGCACAATGATTGCCTGAATTTCGGCATTGTGTTGTTCGATACCTGCCTTAACGGCTTCAACATAGTCGCTATAAGCGATTTTCTCGAATGGCGGAATCTTATACTTTGTGGTATATTCCGTCATGAAAGGATTTTGATGTTCTTTCACTTTACTCTTTTTTGCACCCATTGCCAGCACTGAGCATAGACAAATGGCGGTGACAGTTAATAATAGTTTTCTCATGTTGTACTAAGTATAAGTAGTTAATAGTTATGATTAATTCTTACTTGTAGTCTCTCAATCTTCACGGCTGTGCCATGCCATTGTGGCCATCAATGGATAGTGGTCGCTTATCTTCAGCGACGGGCGCTCCACATTCGCTGCGTGCATATCGCCGCGATAAAGTATTTGGTCAATCTTGAAATAAAACCGGTTTTCGTGGTAGGTGATTTCTGGGCCGAAGCCACATTCTTGATAGGCATCATTGAAATCATCACCTCGCACGGTGCGATAGGCGTAGGAGCAAGGCGTGTCGTTGAAGTCGCCGCACACTATCACGTTTTCGCCCAGTTCGTCAATTTTTACTCGCAGCAAGTCCACCTGGTCGGCTCTATGTCGAAACGCCATCTGCAACTTCGTCCAGACGCTCTTGCGCAATCTGTCGCTATTGTCAATCTTCTCCTTCATGTTGTGAGGATTGGTGTATTCCAGATAGAGCTGTTTGTCATCTTTGTTAAGGTGCAGCGATTGCAGGTGCATATTCACCACATTGAGTTCGCGGCCCTTGATTTTCATCTTATATACACACGCGAGAAGCGACGAATCCTCGTCGATAATTTCCTCCTCGAGGGTAAATGGATAGCGCGATAGCATAGAGAGGTTTCGCGCACAATCGTCGGTGCGATAAGGATACTTCGACTTCAATTCGCCATAACGCTCCTTCACTGCCGGCATTTGCTCAAGATATTTACCTATATCGCCCTCTTGCACCAATATCAAGTCGGCTCCGCAGTTTAGCAGATAGTCAAACGCCTTATTATCGTTGTTCCAATACTCTTGCTCATCGTAGATAAAATACATCGCATTGAATGTCAACACCTTGAATTGCAACATCTCCTCGTCGGCGCTCACCCTTGGCGGAAACACATTCAATGGGCACACCACTCTGATCGACGGCCACGCCAGCACGATGGCTAATAGTGCCACAGCGGCCGAGCTCCATTGTCGGACCAACGCCCACACAAGCATCACCGCACCGGTGAAAATTGCCACGTAGGGCAATGCCAATGTAAACACCGATGGCTTAGCCGTGGTGCGTGGGTCGATATGACCACCGTATGCTGCCAAGAGCAACACAGTAGCAAGCAAGAGCGTGAGCAGAAAACCCACGCGAAGCACCATGCGGAGCATAAGATTCATCGCCGTTATGCCATGTCGTTTCTTTATCATTTCTTTCCTACTGAAAATATTATTTCTTTTTCTTCTTTTGTGAGCGATGCATAGCCCGATTGCTTGATTTTTTCAAGAATGGCATCCACGCGTTCCTCCTTCTCCGACACAAACTGCGAGCGCGACGACTTGCGCGCCTTAGGCTGTTGCGCCTGCGAAGCTGTTGGCCTGTCTTCTATGTTAGGAGAATAGTGGTATTTGCTATTTGTCGCAGTTTTTTTCTTTTTAAAGATGCCTATCAGCCCATCTGTGAGGCGATTGATCGTGCCTGTGATGTCGTGGCCGGTTTTCAGCAGCAATGCATACGCAGCTCCCACGGCGATACCGCCAATATGAGCCACACTGCCACCCAAGTTTGTGTCTTCGCTGCTTATCAGCATCAAAAACAAGGTGGTGAGCACCACCCACTTCATTGCCACAGAACCAACTATCAGCAGATTGATGCGATAATTAGGCGCTTGCACACCTATCGCCACCATTATGCCCAAAACCGCTGCCGAGGCTCCCACAAGACTGCTATGCGATGCGGCAAACACGGGCAGCGTGGCGTATGCGGCAAGATATGCCAATGCGCCTCCCAAGCCCGATAGCACATATAGCGTCACCAGTTGCTTCTGCGTATTGAATTCTGTAAACACGCGGCCAAACCAATATAGGCACAGCATGTTCATGAATATATGCATCAGGCTGCCGTGCATCAGCATATACGTAAACAGTGTCCACGGGCGATGCGCTACCGCAAGCCACTCCGAGGGCAACTCCACTGCGCTTGCTATCACTGCCGCCGACACGCCAAACAATGGCATCACAAGCATAGCGAGTTTCACCGCCACAAAGATGCCGATGTTTAAATATATCAGTTTCAACAGTAGCGAACCACTGCTGAAACGCATTTTTATCTCATTAATAATAGCCACCTCTAAACAAACCTTTCTTCTTCCAGTATAACAGCACTACAAAACCGAATAGCATCCCGCCAAGGTGTGCAAAGTGTGCCACACTCGACATTATTCCCGATACGCCAAACATCAATTCGATCAAACCGTAGCCTATCACCATCCATTTAGCCTTCACCGGCACTGGAATAAACATTAAGTATAATGGCATATTTGGGAACAACATACCGAATGCCAGCAATATACCAAACACACCGCCACTCGCGCCAATGGTGAGCATCGAGTTTAAGAACGGTAGATCCTTGCCTGCGGCGATGGTTTCGTTCACCACTTGTGTCATATAATCTACCGACACGCCGTTTAAGTTGGCAAGCATTGGTATCATCTCACCTCGCCAAGTGAAGGTCCACACCAATTCCTGAACAAGCGCAGCACCGAGTCCGCACGAGATATAATAAAACAAGAATCGTTTCTGACCCATCACGCTCTCCAAGATACGTCCAAACATCCACAGCGAGAACATATTGAAGAAGATGTGCGAGAAATCGCCGTGAAGAAACATATATGTAATCAGCTGCGCAGGATTAAACCCACTTGCTTCCCAATAGTGCAATGCTAATAAGCTCTCCAAATCAATCCCTATGCGCGGCAACACACTTTGTGCTATCCACACCAAAACATTTATTATCAAGAGGTTTCTGGTTACCGCTGGAATAGAGTCTAAAAAAGAATTTCCTGAATATCGCATAATCGTATTTGTTTTCTCTTACAAAAGTAGTGAAAATATAAGTGCTTTACGCTATCAACGCCTTATTTTCAAGTATTTTTGTTTTTTCTCAACTTTTTTTCAGAACTCACCGCCATCACACCGCAGGCAACGACATGCCGTTGAGTTTGCGATAGAGGTCGAGGGCATACACGTCGGTCATGCCGCTAATGTGGTCGATCACAGCCTGTATCTTCTCAAACAATGTTGGCGCATCCACCTCATATTGCTGCGGCACCTTGCTCAGCAGCAGCTGCGAATAGTTGAGTTCGGGTCGCAACACCGCCTTCACAAGTTTGTCGAGCAACAGGGTGATGATTCGGTTACCTGCCAAATCCACATCAACAACATCGCTGGCGCGATAGATGCGCGAATATGCGAGTCTTGAACAACTCTCATAGCCGCGTTTCGCCACTTCAGCCATGTGATCAATCAGGCAACCGTCAAACTCGCCACGGAGTATTTTTTCTTCATTTTCTACAAAAGCCGAGGCACACTCCATCACCAGTTTGCCCACGATGCACGAGCGCAAATAGGCTATCTTTTCATTGGGGTCGTCTACGGTCTTCATCACATCGAGTAAGTGAGCCTTATGATCGTCTTCAAAGAAATTCAAAAACAAATCAAATGCCTCTTGGCTGCTTACGATCTTCAGTTTGTGGGCGTCCTCAATATCCATCACCTGATAGCAGATATCATCGGCTGCCTCCACCAGATACACCAGCGGATGACGGCAATAGCAATCGTCGTCGCGGCGTATCATTTGCAATTCGCCGGCCACCTTACAGAAAATCTCTTTCTCGCTGGTGAAATAGCCGAACTTGCCCTTTGCACTCGCCTTTTGCGACGAAAACGGATATTTCACTATCGACATCAGCATCGAATAGGTCATTGCAAATCCGCCTCTGCGACGTCCCTTGAATTGGTGCACCAACCAGCGGAAGCTGTTGGCATTGCCCTCGAAGTGAATCAGGTCGGTCCATTGTTCGGGTGTGAGCATATCCTTGAGGAAGTGGCCATCACCCTCCGAGAAATATGCTCCAATGGTCTTTTCTCCGCTATGTCCAAACGGCGGATTACCAATGTCATGGATCAGTCCCGCACACTGTAATACAT
>CAJLWM010000032.1 GCA_905210415.1 uncultured Prevotellaceae bacterium | reverse complement strand
CAATCAACTGGCAGTTGTAGTGAATCATATCCCACACCATCTTGTTGCCGCCGGCAGTCCAAGAGTTGTGGTAGATAGCCTTGTCGCCATCAATTTCCACGAAATCGCGGCCTTGTGCAGCCAATGTGCGGTCAAAGTCGGTAGCGGTCACCACCACAGTTTCGCTTTGAGCAAAACGGCGTGCGGTGTCTTTCACTACGGCAAACACTTCTGGAAGCGCTTCTGTCAAGCCTTCTTCAAGCACGTCGAGGATTTCCTTTTCGAGCTTATCAATGCGGTCCCACAGTGGTTCGCGGTTCTCGTAGTCGGTTCTTTCAACTTCTGCCTTAAGGTCGGCAATTTCTTGTTTTTTGTCAGCCACGCTGTCCTTCAAGCGTTGGCGTACGGCATCGATGCGAGCACGCAGCTCGTCGTTAGACAACTTCTCAATCTCAGGATACACAGCCGTGATCTTATCGAGCGTCGGCGTGAGTTTCTTCAAATCGCGAGTCGATTTGTTGCCAAACAATGCCTTTAGTATATCGTTAAATCCCATTTTTATTTGGTGTTTAATTATTATTTCTAAATAAAATATGCCTAAGCAAATCCGTTGTGCAAGTGTCTGCCAAACGAGGCATTACATCACTTCTACACAATTTGCAAAGATAAATAAAATGTTTTGATTTTCAGGAACTGTTTGGGCATTATTACACACTCATCGGCATGTAATTTTCGCTGTGATTTTCAAACAGTTTCATTGCTGGGGATAATGCACTTGCCGCATCACTGCAGCGACACTGGCATAAAGCGCGCCGCATTGGGCGAGCGGATGCGCAGAAGGCGCGAAACGGTTGGTGCCAAAAACGAGGCATCGATGGCTGTGGTTATACGTTGCGACTTAACTTGTGGAGCCAATATGAACGCCGGAGCAGGCACTGCGTTGGCACGCACTTGCTTCACTTTGCTTTGTCCGTTTTGGGTCTCCAAGATAGTCCAACCAGCACTCACCTCTATCACCACGTCGCCCTGATATGCTGGCACCATCACATGGTTGAGCGCAATCAGGTCGTCGTTCACCGGATTGTTAAGTATTTCCTCGAAGGTATATGCTGCCGAGACGCCGCTCATCTGGCGAAGAAATTCGCTCGACTTTTGGCGTATCTCAGCAAGGTCTAATTTCTTATCTTTTATTAGATTTCTATTCAAGAAGAATTGGCGATTGTAGTAGCCATCCACCCATTGTCCGTTGCCATATATCGCCATCAGATACATATTGAGCAGCGATATAGCTCGGTCGGGGCGGAACTCGCCTGATGGCACGTTGTATTTCACATCCACTGGGCGGCCATCGTTGAAATAGCCTGTAGAGGTGACAAACACCACCACATTGCTCATTCCTACTGTCTTATCTACCTCGTCGAACAATCGTGCCAATTGCGCATCGAGGCGAATGTAGGTGTCGTGCAACTCAAATCGGTTGTCGTCGGTCTTGCTATACTCATACGGAGCCGCAGTAAGCCCGATGTTAAGCATATCCAATTGTCCGCGCTTGCCCAACTTGAGGGTGTTGATATAGTCAATTGCCACCGATGTCACTTCCTCGTTGACAATAGCCGACTGCTTGAAACTGCGGTAACGGTCCTTGTTGCTATCTGGGAAGTTGTAACGGAAGCGATAGAATCGCAATGCCTGTGGTATCTCGTCGTATTGCTCGAGTGGCAACATAGGCTCCCACGCCATCGATGTCAATCGGTTGGCCAACGGGCTACTATAGTTGCGCGTCTGCACAGGCTGTGGCACCTCCTTATAGAATGTGGTGGTCGCCCACTTGCCATTCACATCGTCAATCCAAAATGCGCTATTGGCTGCATGTCCGGCAAGCAATATGGCTTGCTGAGCATCTGGTGCGATGCCGTAGACCAATCCAAGGCCATCGTTATTGATGCGCACCTCGCCGGCCACAGTCGACACTTTCAGCGCAAGTGGCGAATATGTTTCGTTTGTGAAATTGCCTATATACTTGGCATCGTTGAGGATAGGTGTGGCAGTGCGCTTTGCCGGGTCGTAGACCATGGCTTGCGGTATGCCATTCACGCTTGGATATGAGCCACTCATCACCAACGCCGTTCCCGATGCTATATCAAGGTTGGCGCAGTCAAAGTCGACATTCTCAAAGAATGCACCTTCGCGCAGCAGACGCTTGAAGCCCCGTTCGCCGAAGTGGCTCTGAAGCAACTCTATGTAGTCGCTGCGAAGTTGGTCAACGACAATGCCAAGCACAAGTTGCGGACTGCCGTCCTTAACTTGCGACATAGCCGATAGCGCCACCATCGATGCTACGATGCTGGTTACTAATCTGTTTTTTTGTCGTCTATTCTTTTGCATATCTGTTCAGTGTGCAAATATACTAATTTCTTGCCAATTATTATGAAGCGCTCCCCGCATTTCTCACATATAAGTTATGCACAACCCCCAATCTACAAGGCTGAGTACAACCGCCGACCATCGGCACTGCGCCACTATCGCTACCTCAAATAGCGTGCCACAACAGCGCTTTAGCGATTTTTCTTATAATACAGAAGGTAGTTGACAGAGCGCACAAGGCTCAACGCCGCCATTGGGATGAACGCAACATTTCCCACCTGTGGCAGGAAGCCCCACGCCGCTGCCAGCAGCACTATCACCGCGGCATTAGCTATATGATACACCGCAAGCACGCGCTTCGATTTCTTTATCCACACGCATATTGCCGGAATGAATGCCAACGGATGCACCCACAGCGCATTGACGTTGGGCGATGTGCCATAGTGCGTCGACACCAATGTGAGGAACGCCACAAGCACGCCCGCCAAGGCAAATGCACCGAACACGGCACTGTCGAGCCAGCGATATAGCACACCCTTTCTGCGCTCCATCACGGTGAACGCAAGCGCCACCGCAAACAGCGCCAAGAACACAAACAGCGGTGTGAGCACAAATGGTGTAGGACCAAGTGCTGCTCCTTCGTCGCCACCCTCCACAAGGTCGCATGTGTGCGATACCAATGGCACGCGCTCGCCATCGCGCTCCACGGTGGCTCCAGCCAACGCCTGCATCAGCTTTATCGGGCTGAACATCTGTTCGCGGTAGGTGAGTTTCTTATCAAGCCCCGAACCAAGCACAAGGTCGATGCCGAATTGCTGCCACGGGTAGTTGCGGTCGTAATACGCCATTATCTCGCGAAACGAGGCTCCGGGCTGCTCTGGCTCGCCATAGCGCAGACTTTCGCCCACAGCCATCTCCACGATGTCGCGTGGCTTTGTGGCGCAGTTGTTATACGCCCAGTCGTAGCGGTATGTGGCATTTTCCGGCATGGCATTTTCCCACAGGAATGCCACCACTTTGCGCTTCTGCTCATCGGTAAGATTCAATTCCTGCTCCACTATCTTGCGGCTCTCATAGCCTTGCGTGAGATAGTAGTATGGATATGCCGCGAGCATATAGTCGCACTCGCCTTTCACAAACCGATAGAGAAAACCCTTTGCACGAAAATTAAAGATGCCATAGTTGAAGAGCAAATCCTCGCCATTCACCTGCACTCTTATCATTGTGTGGCCATACAACTCATAGTTGCGACTGCCTGGATAGCACGTCACTATCGAGATTCTTATGCCGAGACTGTCGGCCTGGCTCACGCCTTGTGTCGACACCTCTTTTGAGCCTTCTGCCGCCACCTGCATCAGGTCGGCTGTCTCTGCCTCCTGCGCACTGGCGCAAAAACTCAGCACCGAGGCTATAGCCACCATCACATACGCCAATAATTTCTTCATATCTTCCACTCTAAATCAAAGTTATTCTTACACTTGTCCTCTCACACGATATTCGCTCGGCGACAAGCCTACTCTCTTCTTGAAATATTTTCCGAAGAACGATTGGTTAGGGAAATTCAATTCGCGGCTAACCTCCTGTATGGTCATCGACGACGAACGAAGCAACTGCTTGGCTTGAAGCACCACATAATCGTCAATCCAGTCGCTGGCTGTGCGTCCGCTCACCTTTTTCACCACCATCGAGAGGTGCTTGGCTGAGATGCACAGGCGATTGGCGAAATAGAGCACCGAGCGTTCCTTACGATAATCTTTCTCAATGAGCGAATAGAATTTATAGAACGTCTCTTCGTTGCGAGTACGCTTGAATTTGCCATACGAGAAGCGCTCCTTATACACCGATAGCACCTCATAGAAGATGCCCAGCAAAAGGCTGTTCAACTCTTTCTTGCCGTATTCGCCTCTCACCACCAACATCTTTCGCCATATAAATTCGTGGAACTCGTTTAATTCGCGCGCTTCATCCCTCGACAACTGCACCACTGGGCTCTGGCGGAAGTCCATTATGATAGGCAACACCGAAGTGATATCGGGCAGCACTTCATCTGCCACCTTTCTGCTCACCAATATCATAACACCCTTAAAGTCATCGCTAAAATCATAGCCATGAATGATCGAATCTGGCATCAAGGTCACCAATTCGTTCTCGCTTATCTTATATTCTTGCAGGTCAACCTTCACCGTTGCCGAACCCTGCAGACACACCGCAAACAATGGGCGGCCGAGTTTCCATGGCAGACGTTCAAGCGTAATCACCTCCAAGCGATTAAACAAAACTATATCATCGTCATAGCAGCGCACCCGCTCAGCATCCGATAAATCAAGCACTTTCGATAATATTGCAGTCACTTTTTTAATTATATTTTTATCGTTATTAAACTTCCTGCAAAATTAGGCAAATAATACCATTCTCCAAGCGAAAATAAGATTTTTTGACCAATAATTTACTCCATTCCGCTACATTTCCTTAATATCCTCACCCGCAGTGGTCAATAAGCGCCTTCAAGAAGACGTAACAAAAGTTTTTATTATTAAACATTATTTATACTTCGGAAACGTTTTTTTAGATTATTATCACATAAATAATTACTAATTTTGTAGCAGAAAACTAAATCAACCCTATAACCTATAATATGGTAAAGCAAATATACAACGGCACTATCCACACCCCTTCTGGATGGGTCAAAGGCGGTTCTATCCTTTTTGAGAACGGCAAAATTTTGGAAGTGAAATCTGACAGCCTTTTGGTAGAAGGCGCAGAAGCAATCGACGCCGAAGGCGCATACGTTACACCTGGTGGCATCGAAATCCACTGCCACGGCGGTGGCGGTCGCGACTTTATGGAATGCAAAGAAGATGCTTTCGTAACAGCCGCTGCCACTCACCTGAAACACGGCACTACATCAATCTTCCCTACTCTTAGCTCTTCATCACAAGAGATGATCAACGAAGCAGCCGAAGTATGCGAGAAGATTATGGCTCAAGGCAACACCACTATCGAAGGTTTGCACCTCGAAGGTCCTCACTTGAACATCAAGAAGACCGGCGGACAAATGCCTGAATATATCTGCGATCCAGACCCAGCAAAATACATCCCAATGATTGAGCGCTACAAGTGCATCAAGCGCATCGACGCTGCACCTGAGCTCAACGGCGCCCTCGAATTTGGTAAATTCGCTCACGAGCACGGCATCGTGATGGGCATTGCCCACACCACTGCCGACTACCCTATCGTTAAGGATGCTTGGGAAAACGGTTACTCTCTCGCTACTCACTTCTACAACGCTATGGGCGGTTTCCACAACGTGCGCGAATTTAAGCACGAAGGCACAGTAGAAAGCGTTTACCTAATCGACGATATGGACGTGGAAATGATCACCGACGGATGCCACTTGCCTGATACCATCATTCGCCTCATCCATAAGTTTAAAGGCGTTGAGCGCACTGCCCTTATCACCGACTCTCTCGCTTGCGCAGGTAGCGACAGCAACTACATCTTCCTTCCTGGTGCAATCATCGAAGACGGTGTGTGCAAGGTGGCCGACCGCAGCGCCCTCGCTGGCTCTATCGCCACTATGGACCGCTTGATCAAAACCACCACTCACGCAGGCATTCCTTTGTTCGACACTATCAGAATGGCTTCTGAGACTCCTGCTCGCATCATGGGCATCAGCGACCGTAAGGGTCAATTAGTAAAGGGAAAAGATGCTGATATACTGTTGCTTAACGCTGATTACACACTCAAAGCAGTGTACTCAATGGGCAACTTAGTAGACTGAAAGAAGTAAATTGTCAAAAATAAATCTAAAAAAGCGGTTTGGCTCTTGCATAATTCAGCCATTGTTTGTAACTTTGCACCCGTCAAACCGACATGGTGAGTTTAGCTCAGTTGGTTAGAGCGTCGGATTGTGGTTCCGAAGGTCGTGGGTTCGACCCCCACACCTCACCCTTCAAATTTTCAAGGACTCAAATTTATTTTGAGTCCTTTTTCTTTATATCACAATTCCCTCATTGGGGCACAGCAGCATAATCTCGCATTCGCGCTCAAATGACCGATTTGGTTATAACCCTACATTTCATTATCTTTGTCTAAAACGTCGCCCCCGCATCTGGCGATGGTCATTGTAAATAAAAATACCACTATGACACGAAGAATTCTCATCACACTATTCATATCACTGGCAAGCAGCGTCTGCCTATTGTCACAAACGCTATCTGTCGCCTCTTTTAAGCCCCTTACAAACGATCTTACAGCAAATATTGCTGGCTCACAGGAAAAGGACCAGAACGGCGATATTGCCGCCTTAATCAAGGTTGTCACATCGCAGACAGGATTTAGCTTTGAGGGCGGAATGGCTGGCATCGTGAAGACACGGCAAGAAGTGGGCGAAATATGGGTGTATGTGCCGCACGGCATCAAGAAATTCACCATCAAGCATCCACAACTGGGCATGGTGCGCGACTACTATTTCCCCTGCGCTATCGAAGCCGCTCGCACCTATGAGCTGGTGCTAACTTCCGGCGAAATCCAAACTACCATAAAACAAGACATCGGAGTGTCATATCTCGCAATGACAGTTTCCCCCCAAAACGCCATCGTGTATATCGACGGTGAACTGATGCAGAACGACGGCAGCGGAGAATTCCTTAAGGCGCTATCGTATGGCGAGCATCAATATCGTGCCGAAGCAAGCGGCTGCATACCAGAGGCGGGCATAATACAAATCGGAAAAGAGAAAACGCAACTTGACGTGACCCTAAAATCGGCTCTCGCTTCGCTCACCATCGCTTCAGCTACGCACAACACGCAGATTTTCATCAACGAGCAACCAATGGGCCTCGACAACTGGACTGGCGAATTAAGCGCCGGCACATACATCGTAGAGGGCCGCAAAGATAGCCACCGAAGCCAGAAACTATCGGTAACGCTTGCCAAGCAGGAGAAGAAACAAATCACCATTCCAGCCCTTGCGCCGCTACATGGCACACTAAACGTTTCATATAAGCCTCTGGGCGCCGAAGTGTGGATTGACGACCATCGCCTCGGCTCTTCGCCCGACATCTTTAAAGATGTGCTTATCGGCAAGCACAAACTCACCATTATGAAAAATGGCTACGCCACATTCTCCGACTCCATCACTCTTGCGGAAGGTGAAATCAAGGAGATTTCTGGCTCTCTACCCGAAAACAAAGGCAAGATTCCGCCAGCCCAATCGTCTTGGAGAAAAGACTACGATAAAGCAATCGCCGGTGATGCGCAGGCACAATTCTTCCTTGGCGCCTTATTCTATCTACCCGAGGGCGAAAACCACGATAGCACCGCCGCCAATTATTGGATTGAAAAATCTGCCGAGCAAGGATATGCCGCGGCACAATATATGGTAGGAAGATGCTACTACGAAGGTCTCGGAAGAGATAAAAACTACACCGAAGCGGCCAATTGGACCCTAAAAGCGGCTAACCAAGGCGACGCTGAGGCACAAAACGCGATGGGGTATTATTACGAGCATGGCATCGGCGTAGCGCAAGACAACGACGAAGCGCTCAATTGGTATTACAAGGCAGCGCAGCAAAACAATGAATTCGCAAAAAACAACATTCAATCTGTCAATCCTTTTATCAACGCAATACCAAAGGCCGGCACAAAAGCAAAGGAATACTACGACATAGCCACTAAGGGCGACGCAGAATCGCAATATCAACTTGCACTGAGATACGAGAAAGTCAACGACTTCGACAATAAAGCACGTTGGTTTCGCAAAGCCGCCGAGCAAAACCACGCAAAAGCGCAAAACAAATTAGGCTATTGCTACGAAAAGGGACAGGGCGTTAAATTCGATGAAAAAGAAGCAGCCAAATGGTATCGCAAATCTGCCGAACAGGGATATGCCGTAGCACAGTTTAATCTGGGCACCTGCTACTATTATGGCACTGGTGTGAAGAAAGATTATCACGAGGCCGTTAAGTGGTATCGCCTCGCCGCCGACCAAAACTACCACAGAGCCCAAAACAATTTGGGTGTCTGCTATGAATACGGATTAGGAGTAGAGAAAGACCCTACCGAAGCAACAAAATGGTATAAATTAGCTGCTAAGAATGGCAACAAGTCTGCAAAAGAAAACATCTTAAAATCAATAGAGACAAGTGTAGCCCCATAATCCTCACACTTTCGCCACAGAGCCTGAGCGCAAGTTACGACCTCCTACACAGGAGCCAAAAAAAACGGCGCTATCCATTGTCGGAAGCGCCGTTTTACGAGGGAAATATTATGTTACTTTATTTGGTTATTTCATGTTGAGTTGTGCTTTCACAAGCGGAGTCACGTCTTCAAACACATCGCTTGCATAAGCTATCTTAGTGTCGTTTACGTCGTAGATTAGCAGATAACCGCCAGCCTCGCCCACTGCAGCCACAGCTTCATCAATTTTCTTCTTAAGTGGCGCAATAAACTCTTGCTCCTTCTTCTCAAGGTCGGCAGAAACGCTCTTCATAAACAACTCAATCTTATCGTTGTTTTCCTGCAATTCCTGCATGCGGCGCTCCTTGATAGTACCCGGAGTCTTGTTGTCGATAGCCATCGCTTGGAAATCGGCATATTTGCGGTTGTATTCGGCGCGAAGCAAGTCGTATTCCTTCTGATATTGGTCGCTAAGCAACTTTATCTGAGCCTCAGCCTCTACCTTTTCAGGCATGGCATTGAATATAGCCACCTTATCCACCTTGCCAAGTTTAATGTTTTGAGCCATCACCATCATTGGCACAATCATTAGCACAACTAAAATCACTCTTTTCACCATATCTTAATCTTATTTAAATTTAGTTTTATTTACGTTCCACTTCCGGGCTTCGTCTTCCCCGGCATGGGATAAAAGTTTATTACTTATGCAAATGTAATAATTTTTCGTCACATTACACATAAAAAAAGTGCCACCCTACGCAAATTCACGAGGGTGGCTATATCAAAACAAAATATTTTTCGTTATTTCAGCGCCTGCTATTACTTGATGTTAAGCTTAGCCTTAACAAGAGGAGTAACGTCTTGGCTACCGTTGCCGCTATAAGCGATTGAAGGAACTGAGAGGTCGAAGATGTAAGTGAAACCATTCTCTGCGCCTACTGCTTGGATAGCTTGTTGCAACTTAGTTTGGATTGGAGCCAAAAGTTGTTCTTGTTGCTTTTGGAGATCTTGAGCTGCAGTTTGTTGGAAGTTTTGAATCTTTGTGTACTTATCTTGAAGTTCCTTTTGGTGACGTTCCTTGATAGCTGCAGGAGTAGTAGTATCCTTTTCGAGCTTTGCGTATTCGTCATAATCCTTTTGGAAATCTTCTTGAAGACGCTTAAATTCTGCATCATATTTCTCTGATGCTGCCTTCAAAGTTGCTTCTGCAGTTGCTTTGTCTGGCATTACGTTGAAAATCTCAGCACTGTTCACAGTACCGAACTTGAGTGCTTGGGCTGAGATGCATATTGGCAATGCCAACATCACAGCAAAAAGTAATTTCTTAATCATTTGTCTATTATATTTTATGTATTTTCATTTAACATGTGCAAAGATAATGCAAACCGAATGTATAACAAAATAAAAGGTCAAGACTTTTATTTTTATTATCAATAAGTGCCCATAGAGGTGATAATCGCTTGATTAGCGCACCCATTCGGCGCTTCGGTAGCACGTCGCGTTTACTTGCCGTAGCCCATCTTGGTGAGCACCTCGTTGCTCACATCGATGCGAGGCGATGCAAAGATGATGTTTTGGCTTGAAGCACGATCAAATATCACTTGATAACCACGTTCCTCACTCACCTTCTTCACGGCGTTGTACACCTCGTCTTGAATAGGCTTGATGAGCGATTGACGCTTCTTATAAAGTTCGCCTTGCGGACCAAAATATTTATAGCGCAATTCTGTGGCCTCCTTTTCCTTTGCCACTATCTCTTCTTCGCGCTTTTTCTTCTGGTCGTCGGTGAGGAATACCATTTCGCTTTGATAGTTCTTATACATGGTTTCAGCCTCTTTCGACACAGCCTCCACCTCACGCTGCCAACGCTGCGACACTTGGTTGAGCTGCTCGTTGGCCATCTCATAGGCCGGCACATTCTTGAGGATATATTCCATATCCACAAGCGCAAACTTCTGCGCATACGATGCCAGGGCACATGCCACGATTGCTATAACTGATAATGCTATTCTTTTCATAATTCTCAGTTTTAAAGTTATTCTGCTTATTTTGACCGATTAGCCCACTGATGGTTTATTCTGCCACCCACGAGCTCTGCGGTTTTTTAACATCCTTTATTAAGACAATGCCACTCCCTTTGGGGCAGTGGCATCGTTATTAGAATTCCTGACCGAGTACGAAGTGGAAATGACTGCCGCCCTTCTGACCTCTCACGGTGTCGAAACCGTAAGCCCAGTCGATACCCATCATACCAATCATAGGCAAGAAGATACGAACACCGGCACCAGCGCTACGCTTGATGTTGAATGGCGAGAAGTCGCTCACGCGTGTCCATGCGTTACCGCCTTCAAGGAATGCCAAACCGTAGATTGTACTACTTGTCTGAAGCACGAATGGGAAGTGCAATTCCACGCCATAGCGGCTATATGCATAACCTTCGCTTCCGTATGGAGTGAACTGACCATTGTCGTAACCACGGAGGGCAATTGTCTCAGTTGCATAAGTGTAGCTACCCGACATACCGTCACCACCCACATAGAAGGTTTCAAACGGCGACTTCAGGTGCTTGTTCCAGCTGCCGAGCAAACCGATGTCGGCACGAGTCATGAGCACGAGGGTGTATTGTCCGTCTGGGTTGGCAAGAGGAGTGTAAGTGCGCGACTTAAACTTGAGTTTCCAGTATTCTATCCACTTATACATATCCTTCTTTGCCTGAGTGGTATTTGACTCTGCAAGTGCCTTCCAGTTCTTTTTGCCGAACAATGATGCTGGAGGTGTCATCTGCAAGCTCAAAGAGAATTGGCTACCCTTACGTGTATACAATGGGTTGTCGATACTATTACGTGCAAGAGTCAAACCAAGAACAAGTGAGTTTGACACACCATTATTCATATAATATAGGTATTCCCAGTTCTTCAAGCTATACCATTGATAGCTCAATTCGGCTGTGAATGTGAAGTAGTCGTCTGGCCACTTCAAGCGCTTACCGAAGCCCACTGTGATACCAGCCATCTGCAAGTATTTGTTAGGGTCGTAAGCATCCTCATAGTTGTTGTAGTAGTTGTTGTAACCACCGCCCATCAAATAGTAGTTGTAGGCATTGTTGTACGAACTATTATAGTATGAAGAGTTGATACCTGTCTGACGAGAGTAGAAACCAGTCACAGAAAGCGAGTTTGGACGCTTGCCACCAAACCATGGGTCAAGGAACGATACGCTATATGCTTGGTAATACTTAGCATTGGTCTGCGCACTGATAGTGAATGTCTGGCCCTCACCTTGTGGGATGATACCACGATAAGTAGATGGGTGGAAGAGATTTTTGATTGAGAAGTTGGTGAATTTAAGACTCAACTTACCAATGATACCTGTCTGACCCCAACCAGCCGAGAATTCCACTTGGTCGTTAGCCTTCGATTCAAGGTTGAAGAGAATGTCCACAGTACCGTTTTCTTCGTTTGGCTCAGGGCGGATATCCATCTTTTCAGGGTCGAAGTGACCGGTTTGAGCGATTTCACGCGCTGAACGCATAAGGTCGGCCTTAGAGAACAAGTCGCCAGGGCGCACACGCAATTCACGACGGATAACCTTCTCATACAAGCGGTCGTTACCATTGATTATCACCTTGTTGATTGTGGCCTTCTTACCCTCAAACATACGCATTTCCAATGCGATTGAGTCGCCTTCAACCTTGCTCTCAACTGGGATAAGTTGGTAGAACAAGTAACCGTTGTTCATATAGAAGTTGGCGATAGCGTCATCGTCTTCTTGCGTACGCTTATTCAAAAGCTTCTGGTTATACACGTCGCCCTTTTCGATGCCAAGCACATCGTTGAGGAACGATGTAGGATAAACGGTATTACCCACCCAGTTGATGTCGCTGATGTAATATTTTTTGCCTTCTTCTACTGTGAGATATATGTCTACAGTCTTGTCGTTGTAGTTCACCACGCTATCCTTCAAGATCACAGCGTCGCGATAGCCCTTTTCGTTATACTTATCGATAATCAACTGCTTATCTGCCTTGAAATCGTCTGGAACGAATTTCTTTTGGCTGAACAAACGTATGAGGTCGCCCTTTTCGTTGGTTTTCTTCATAGCGTGCTTCACAGCCTTGTCAGAAAGCACCTTATTACCTTCAACATAAATCTTATGTACCTTGATTTTCTCGTGCTTATCCACGTTGATGTCTACAATCACTTCGTTTTCGTTGCTGAGGTCTTCGCGTTGCACGATGTTCACGTCGGCATTCTTAAAGCCCTTGTTGTCGAAATAGTGCTGAACGATGATTTTAGCACGGTCGGCAATATTCATGTTCATTTGGTTACCCTTCATCAAGCCGAGGCGTTGCTTAAGGTCTTCGCGCTCGCCCTTCTTCATGCCGTTGTAGTTGATTTGCGAGATACGTGGTTGTTGACGCAGGTCAAATACCAACCAAGCCTTGTTGTCGTATATCTTCTCAACAGCGATTTTCACCTTTGAGAAGAGACCTTGACGCCAGAGGCGCTTTGCTGCGCTGGTGATGTCGTCGCCAGGGATATCAACCACCTGGCCAAGAGTCAATCCTGAGTAACCTATCACAATGTAGTCCTCATAGTTGTCAACGCCCGTCACCTTAATGCCGGCAATCTCATACTTTTTAGGCATACCTGTGAAAATCACCTTAGGATTGTAGATTGTGTCATTAGCCACTTGTGCAAAAGTGCGGTTAGCCGACATTCCCACAATCACAGCCATCATCAATAAGAGCAGTTTCTTATATCGCATATCAATTTCTATATAAATCTTTATTATATTAGACTTTCGTTGCACTTCTGCCACCGAAATTACTTTCTCGAGCAATTGGGCAAACCCGTCTGTTTTCTTTATCTCTTGTTATTTTACTTTTTTTCTTCGTTCTTCACTTGCTCGCTTGTCTTGCCATAGCGTCGCTCACGATTCTGATATTCTGCGATAGCCTCACAGAAGTCGTCCTGCGTGAAGTCTGGCCAGAACTTATGCGTAAAATACAATTCACTATAAGCAATCTGCCAAAGCAAGAAGTTGCTGATTCGCAAATCGCCGCCAGTGCGAATGAGCAAATCAGGGTCAGGAATACCTTTTGTCGATAGATTTGCCGAGAAGCATGCGTCGTCGATGCTGTTTGCGTTGAGCGCACCGCTCTTCACCTGCAAGGCAATATCTTTCACAGCCTCAAGAATCTCCCATTTTGCCGAGTAGCTCAGTGCCAACACCAACGTGAGCCCTGTGCAATGAGCAGTGTCGTTGATGCATCGCGTGAGGCGTTGCTTGGCAAATTCCGGCATACGGTCAATGTCGCCAATCATCGTCAGGCGCACATTATTCTTTATCAAATCGGGGGTTTCGCGCTCTATTGCCACCACTATCAGGTTCATCAGAGCATCCACCTCTTTCTTCGGACGCTTCCAGTTTTCTGTAGAGAAAGTATATAGTGTGAGATAGCCCACGCCCAATTGCGAGGCAATCTCAGTGATTTCTCGCACGCTCTCCACGCCCTTCACGTGACCCTCGGTGCGGTCTAAGCCTCTGCTTTTTGCCCATCGGCCATTACCATCCATGATAACCGCCACATGGCGAGGCACTCGCTGCATATCTATATTATCTCTTATCGACATAATCTCTACATTTCTTTCATTCCACATAATGGCATGTGCGGCAGCGCTTGCTGAACTCATAGGTAATCGAAATCATAGTGAACGAATACCAATCTTTGTTCTTGGCAAAACCGCTGTTTATGCCATTTAAATCTTTTAAGCCATCGAGCTTATCACTCAGCGACATACGCATAGTGAACTCTAAGCCCAAATTGAGCCGTTCGCTCAACTTATACTTCACGCCCAAGCCCATCGGCACATTCATGGTGAACGCATCTCCATCGCCCGTAGCCATAGTGAATCCGGCACCGAGGGTGAGATAAGGCGAGATTCGCTTCAGTTTCAAATACTTCGAGCCTATACCGTAGTTTAAAAAGTTAAACTCGAATTGTGCGCCAAGGTCGTAAAGTTGCGACTTAAACGCATAATTCTCGCCTCCTGGATAGACGTTTTCCAAGCCAGTGCTATTACCACTGATGCTTGCTGTGAGCAGATTGGCTTTCACTGCCATTCTGCTGTTTATAATATATCTGAAAAGCCCACCCACTGCATAGCCAGGCTTTTTCAGCAAATTACCATTGTTTGCATCACCCAGATAGCCACTCATGCCGGCTGCTCCGCCCACCTCAAAACGGTATTCCTGAGCATGCGCCACAGCCATCATAGCCACCATCATCAATATTGCCGCAAGTTTTCTCATATCATCGCTCAATAGCCTTGCCGGATTGTTCACCCGACAGAGTGCATTCTTTTTAAGGAGTTACACATATACATAATATAAGAAAATCGTTCGACATAAGTCAATGCGTTGCTTTTGCGACCTACAAAATATCAATACAACGGAGCAAATGTGAAGCGATTAATTGTGCCTCGCCAGATGCTGTTGTTTACGTTTCCGTTGCTTGTCTCACCACCAAAGAGATACACAAATGGGCATTCCCATTCGGTGACAGGCTTCACGGTGCGAATCGACACCGAATTAGCCCCTACGGGCAAGCGCTTTGACGGTGTTGACTTCCATGCAGCAGTGCGAAGCTTGATTGTGCTCTTATACACATAAGCCTGAGCATTGCAGAATTCGCCCATATATGTAGGCAATTGCATATAGTCGTAAGCCGTGCTCCAATACAAACCTTGGTGACGTGAGAGATACACCTTGCTGCTAACATCGCCACGAACATTGCGGCCGCCCATAGCATACCATGAACGAATCTCTGTCACAGCGCCAAAGTCAGGAGTTCCCTCGTATGACACAAATTCAAACAAAGTCATATCGGCAAGTGCAGGAAGCACATCACTGCGAAGCAATGCCCACTTGCTGCCATCATATCCCCAGCAGTCGCCGTGATATTTGCCGTTGGCATCCACACCGCCCACAATGAAGGCTTGTGGTGTTTCGTTCCAATCGCTGTAGGAAATCGCCATTTGCGAGTTGCCCTTAACAGGGAAATTGCTTTCTATCTTTGACTGAGCATAACCGCTCTTGCGAGGATATTCGTCGTAGTAATAATCGGCACCGTTCTTGCTTATGCCAAGCACTCTGTTGGTGTACCCGCCGATGATGTGGCTCCACACCACACCGCAACCGCTCCATTGTTCGCCGTTGGTAGAAGTATAGAGGGCTCCGTTTTCATCAAGAACATATAGAGCTTCGTCGGTAGCGGCAAACGAGTTGACGTTTGGCACCATGCCGAATTGAGCATTTAGCTTCTTCCAGTCATAAGCATCAGGTCGCTTGGTGCTTGAGAGCGCATATCCGCCTTCGCTTTGCACCAACGAGTAGAGGGTTTCGCCCATTTGCACTGTGCGCTGAGCAGCCACCTTGCCAGTAGCGTTTGGCAAATCGCGGCGCGAGAGTTGATCCCAATATAGTGTATCACCATCCATCTGGTGAACATTCACTTTCACTTTATATACTGCTTCAGTGCCATCGGCTGCAGTAAGCTTCAGACGCACATCACCAGTGAAGTCGATTGAGTCGGATGTAGAATAATCCATCACAGTGTCGCGGCGCACAGTACCATTCTTTTGGTCGATTTTACATGTTGTAGTAGTGGCAAACGATACAGTGATTGTCAAGCCTGAGATTTTTGTGCCCTTTGGCAACGAGTCGGCATTGTATATCAAGCGATTCTTCAAGTCGATTGAGAAAGGCACCGAATCCAGATTTGAAAGAATACCGTCATCAGCATTCAGCGAAAACGACATTATCGCCGTATTATTCGACACCACAGTTGGCTCATATGCATCATTGTCGTCGTGATTGCACGACACTGTCAGCATGGTCACTATCATGCCGAGCAATAGATATAATGGAAATTTTCTATTCATTCTAATAAGCGCATTTCTTTTAAGATGCAAATTTAAGAACAAATTTGCAATAAATCGGCAAAAGTTTGATTATTTCACTATTATTGACACTCTAAACTTTTTTTCACTAAAACACGGCATAGTGTCATCTTTTTGAGTACACTTATAATCTTTTCAGTGCGAAAAAAGTATTACCTTTGTTATTATGACTATTCAAGAAGCACAAATAGCGATGCGCAAAGCGCTCTCCGAAGCATATCCAAAAGGCGAAATAGATGCCTTTTGGCGCATCATCATGGAGGAATGGATGCACTACACGCCTGTCGACACCATCTTGCGAGCCTCTTATGAAATGCCCGAGGTGGTGGCTGAGAAGATAGCCGATGCCACTGCACGACTGCTGCGCCACGAGCCCATCCAGCAGATTGTTGGCGTGGCACATTTCCACGGACTTCGCTTCAGCGTCAATCGCAGCACGCTCATTCCACGGCCCGAAACGGAGCAACTGGTGGATATGATTGTAGATGAGAATCAAGCCAGCGACTTGCGCGTGCTCGACATCGGCACAGGCTCAGGCTGCATTGCCATTTCGCTTGCCCGCGCCATGCGTTTTGCTCAGGTTTCGGCATTCGACATATCGCCCGATGCCCTTGAGGTGGCCAAACGCAATGCCAAGGAGCAACGTTGCCGCATCGATTTCTCCCTCACCGACATTCTCACAGCCAAGCCCACGGGATGCTACGACATCATCGTGAGCAATCCACCATACATCTGCCAAAGCGAAAGCCTGGAGATGTGCGACAATGTGCTGAAGTATGAGCCTCACACGGCTCTGTTTGTGCCCGACGACGACCCTCTGCGCTTTTATCGCGCCATCACGCGCTTTGCCACCGCCACTCTCTCGCGAGGCGGCAAAATATATTTCGAGATCAATCCGCTCTACTGCGCCGGCACCATGCAGTTGCTCGCCGATGCAGGTTTTAGCAACGTCGCTGCCACTCGCGACTTCTATGGCAAAGAGCGCTTTGTGTCAGCAACCCTAAAAAACAGCGACGAGCAATGAACAGGAAGCAACTATCTCCCGCGCAAGCGCTCAACCGCCTTGCCGCGCTTTGCTCTCGCACCGAATATGCCGAAAGCGACTGCCGCGCCAAACTCGCGGCTTGGGGCATTACCCCGGATGATGCCGATGCTGTGATTCAAGGCCTTATCGACAACCGCTTTATCGACGACCATCGATATGCACACGCCTTCACCAACGACAAACTGCGCTTCAGCGGCTGGGGACGCGTCAAGATTGCCTACACACTCAGGCAGAAGGCTATCCCTTCGGATGCCATCGCCGAGGCATTTGAGGAAATCAACGAGGAGGAATACTGCGAATCGCTGAAACGCATCATGCAGAGCAAAGCATCCTCGCTTCGTGGCAAAGACTATGCCCATACGCTGGCTTCGCTGATGCGATTTGCCGTGTCGCGCGGATTTGAGCCATCGCTTGCCTCAAAGTATGCCTCCAACCTGCTTCGCGACCTGCCACACGATGACGATTTAATCTAACATACACCAATTCAAACAAAACAGATGGAAACTAAAAAACTATTATTACTTATCGACTGCCAATACGACTTCATCGACGGCTCACTCGCCGTGGTTGGCGCCACTGCCGCAATGGATTCGTTGGCCGAATACATCCAAAAACACGGCTCGGAATATGCCGCCATCGCTGCCACTCTCGACTGGCACCCTGCCGATCACTGTTCGTTTAAGGGTATGAGCAAAAACGGCATCTGGCCTGTTCACTGCGTGCAACACACTCTCGGCGCTGCCCTCTACGACCCTATCGCTCAGCGCGCGCCAATGCAAATACAATTCTTCACCAAGGGCAACATCGTCGACAAAGAGGAATACTCAATCTTTGCCAACGACGTGAACGGCGCCCGACTCGCCGATATGATACGCAACGAAGGATACACACAGATTGACGTTTGCGGTCTGTGCGGCGACTATTGCGTGAAGGAATCGGTGGCTGGTCTCATCAAACATGGCTTCGGCAAATTGGTGAACATTCTCTGGCCATACACCCCAAGCATCGACGGTGGCGACACCTTGACAGATTTCGTGGAAGAAAACGATATTCGCGTCACCGAGTAAGTCTCACACTATTGCTCAATCTTCTCTTCCACATGATTTCCCTACGCAGAATATTGCAATCCACCGCCGACGTGCTTATGCCTCGCACCTGCTCGGTGTGCCATGGTGTGCTCAGTTGCGACGAGCATTTCCTCTGCCGCCAATGCCTTGCAGAGATGCCACTGACGCGATACAACGGCGGCCGCTTTAGCGATATGGACCAGCGATTTGCCGGCAAAGTGCTCATACAGCGTACCTACGGCTATTACTATTATCGCAAGGGCGACCACTATTGCAATATCATCCACGACATAAAATATCGCAATCTCCCCAAGATGGGCGAATGGATGGGATCTCTCGCCGCCACGGAGGCTTCGCGATGGCACTTCTTCGATGGCATCGACGTCATCATCCCAGTGCCTATGCACAGCGACAAGCTTGCCAAACGTGGCTACAACCAAGCAGAATGGATTGCTCGCGGCATAAGCCGTGTGAGCGGAATACCTGTCAAACACAATATCACAGCAATGAAAGCTCACTCCACACAGACCCATAAGCACCGTAGCGAGCGCTGGACTGCCGCCGAAAACATCTATGCCATAAATAATGCCGACGAACTTCGCGGCAAGCACATCTTGCTCGTAGACGACGTGGTAACTACCGGCGCCACCCTCACCAATTGCGCCAAATGCCTAATGGACATTCCCGGCGCGTATGTGAGCGTCATCACCCTCGCCGTGGCCGACAACGAATTCTGACCCAGTTCGGTCATTAGCGAACGCCTCATTTTTCTGCATTTAACTTCCCCAAACAAAAAGCACCTCGAAATCACTTCGCGGTGCCCTAGGAAAAAAATAGTATGAATAAAATGTGGTATTAGGGTTAACTTATATCGTAAATCTCTTTGATTTCATTGATAATGCACTCACAATGAGGCTGATTATTATCCCCCCAAATCGGTAACTTTAGTAAAATGTTTTATAACTGCTTGAAGTTTTTCCGTTTTTTATTCGCAATAACCAGTTATTACCCGTTAAAACACAAATCGAAATCTGCACTTCTAAAATCACGAAATCCATTCAAGCCCAAATAACCGAATCGGGTTAAATCACAACAAAGATAGTATTATTTTTAAAATAAAAAAAATAATCTTTTCAATCCCACCATTTTTCCGCGCCATAGCCGTGGCGCATGGCATCAAAAAATATTGCTTTTTTCGGTTTTTCATCTCGTTTGCACTATCTTTGCATTACGCATGCGTAAATTTATTGCCTTCATGAAAATGTTGCACTACATATTATTACTATCACTCTTGCTACTTGCCACTTCGTGCGGCGGCAGCATGGGTGGCGATGTGATTGCGAGCAACACGCAGTTCACCGTCACCGGCGATAGCGTGGTGCAAGGGCAATATGTGGCATACGCGCCAAGTCGCACTCAGATAGTCACAAACTACGTCGACACGCTATCATCAACGCCATCGGCGCCTGTGGCTCTGCGCCTGGCTTTCAATATGCGCGACAACGAGATGGCTTCCGACGATTATCACTACATCGACCCTAATCAAGACACGGTGCTTATCACGGCTTGCCGCCCCGACTCTCTACCTGCGCTGAAACGCCACACCTTCTCGCCCGACACACACTGCACCATCAGAGTGGACATGCGCGAGGTGTTTGACGCATTCAACAAGCAAGGCGTTTTTGTCACCGCCACTGGCGACTCTATCTATTCCGATGAGTTTACGGGCGTGTGGGTGCTTGGCAACGTGGCGCCACTATCGTGGGAACAATCGCCGCTATCGTCAAGCAATCGCATGAAGCTTCGTCCATCGGGCGATGAAGGGTTCTATGAACTCGACATCACTTTTGCGCCATCGGAATACTTGCGCCGAACTCAATTCTTTGGCTGGAAAGGCGAGAAACCCCACCCCGAATTTCCCGAAATCATGAGCGACGACCTGTTGGTCGACGCCCTCTACAATATGGCCATCAGCACCATCAGCGAAAGCGATTTCTCGGAGCTCAGCGTCAGTCAAGCCTCCCTCGCCACCGTTCTTATGCTTGCCGACGTAAAGCCTGAGATTTGCCAACGCATCTTGCGCAGCAAAGTGCACGACTACGTCATCGAGCAAGACCATGTGGGCCGATTCACTTTCCCCGTGGTGAACGACCGTCTCATCTGGGCTGCTGCAGCTTGGCAAGTGTATTGCACCACTGGCGACACCGCATGGCTGAGATACATACAGAAAGTGATCACCCACACATTAGATGTGGTGAACCCGATAATTTTCTGCGACCAACTATATATGGTGCACGGCTGCGACAGCTATTCCTCACCCGAAGCACAATATCCACAATGGATGCAGCCAAAAGACTATTTCGAAAGCATCAAACTAAGCAACAATGTCACCTATGCCTATTGCTACTATGTGCTATCGCTTATCGACGACGAACTGGAGATTGACGACTCTGAGCACTACTACGTCTACCAACGCGTGAAAGACAGCATCAACCAAATGATGTGGAACGAGCATCTCGGACGCTATTGCTCATTCTTGATGCACGAGGCATTCCCTATGCAATCCGGCACCACGTGCAACATCGCTCAGGCGGCAGCAGTGCTGCTGGGAATTGCCGACGACGACCGCGCCGCCACGCTATTGGCTCGCACCCCATTCTACACCACTGGCATACCCACGGTGTATCCATCCAACGCCACTACCCCCGACGGTGGTCAGCGTCCTTTTGTGCAAGGAATGTGGAATCTCGCCGCAGCAATCACAGGCAATCATAATATGCTCCACAACGGACTGGCTGCAATATATCGCTCGGTGGCCTTCAACGGCTTTGGCAACGGCAGCACTGGCGAACGCATCCTCAACGCTTGCGCCACTGCAGCCATGACGATCAAGATTACCGCGGGCATCACCATATCGCCAGAGGGTGTAGAGTTTAACCCCGTTGTACCCGACTGCTTCCCAAGCGACAAGATTATCAAGAACTTCCGCTATCGAGATGCCACATTCGACATCACCATTCACGGCACAGGATCGTGGATTGAGAAATTTGCCATCGACGGCGAGGAATGCAACACCAATTTCATCCCAGCCGACGAGAAGGGGCATCACAACATCAACATCACACTGTCGAAAGCCAAGAATTTGCCTACGCAACAAATCAACATTTCCACGCCGACACTACGCCCCGCGACTCCTATGGTGCAATGGAATGGCGATAGCGCAGTTATCGTCAACCACAACCCGAAGTACAACTACTCGGTGACCATCAACAATCGCACTTTCTCGGGCGTGCATCGCGTGTTTGCGCTGCCACAAACCGACGACCCGATAAACGTGGTGTATGTCACCACCCGCAACGGACTGGCTATGAGCCACGCCTCACAACCGCACATCATCACCACACGACCAAGCCTCAGCGAATATCCGCTCCACCGATTTGCCAAGGCTGGCACCACACTATTCTCCGGGAAATCGGCTCGTCAAGTAGTGCAATTTGATGCTATGCACAATATCACCATCACCATCGACGCATTCGCTCCCGAGGCAGGCAACTACTACATCGACCTTCTGTATAGCAACGGCTCATCAACAGTGAGCGTTACGCCTATCAGCAAAGTGTGGGTCAACACCCACGAGCAAGACGTGCTCGTATTGCCGCAACAAGGCTACAAGCAGTGGCGCACATTCTCCTACAGCAATATGATAGAAGTACCTTTGCTGCGCGGACACAACGCCATACGCCTGCAATACGCCCTTGCTGGCAACAATTATCTGAAATCATCCATGGCCACACAGCCCACCGTGCTGCTCCGCACCCTCCGCCTCATCAAGAAATAGCACCTTCGCCTTTGGGCAACATCACAAATTAATGTAGTTTATCGGATTCTGTCCGCAAGTCACGGTATTCTTTATACTTCGGTTGAGATATTTCGATTTTTCATCCTGTACTCCCTCAAACTCTATGCGTCCCTTATACTCAATCGAGTGATATCATCTTTCCGGTTTAAACACGGCTCGCACGATTCCTCGGCAAATCGCTAATACATGCGTGGCACGCCTTGCACGATTGATATTGATTCTCCAATAATGCCTCGTGGCATCATATATATCTGCTCTCTGATTGTTTACATATGTCTTATTGATATTGATACAGATAATTTTATCTTCTTTAGCCAACTCAATTTCTTTACAATCATAAAGTGTGGAAATCTCATCAACCGACTTTATTCCACGATTCCAAGCATGGTGACCGGCAACAACATTCGAAAGCACCTTTTCGAGATTAAACTCCTGATAAGTTAGAAAGTCTATTAGTGTACTTTCTATCTCAAACGCAACATCCTGCGAGATACCATGTCTAACGATGTAGTGTTTCACGTCCAATCCCAAACTGCGAATTTCTCTGATAGTATCAAGTTTAAGCGATGCTCTATCGCCAGACACAGCTTCCTCAACGTGATTGAACACACGATTTCCCTGACCCTCTCCGACATAGAAAATTTGCTGTCGCGAGGATCCACCAAAACATACACATAATGCCCGATATTCTCAATCACTGCTTGCGAAAAACTTATCATCTTTTATCTCTTTATATTCCATTTTATTCTTATTTCAAAACTTTTCCATGTATCCTGTATTCAACAGACACATCATTATCAGAATTAGACTTTTCAACTAAGCGATTGGCACAACCTCTATCCTTATACCCCGGACTTAAAGTATATATATCTTCCCCAGCCTCTGTCTTTGTTCTAATAAAATAGCATTTACAAGTTTTGGCATTATGGATATTTGGTCTACTCGGCCTACCAAGCCTTTTATATAAAATACATATCGGCTCACTCATATACGTATGCTTATAAAACTTGCACAGCATGCAATTATAAATCTTTACCCCACGCTTATTCAGTTCCAACATAGCCCAAGTCCAATTAATTGGTTCATCTGAAATAACCAAATTATAATTTGGCGGGAATTTTTTCTCAACTGGCGTGTGGCAACTCAGAGTCTCATACTTGATACAACCATTATCCGTGATTCCAAAAACATACTTGTTCTTAAGTACAATATTTTTACTGTTCTCTAAACTACATTTTTTTATTAAAGTTATAGAATACAACATTTGTGGCTTTATCTATATAACGGCTACACGATCCTATCTGAGCTCCATCCAATATACAGCTTTTCACAATCTTATTAATATCTTCCTCTGAACGTATCTTAACTTCTATAATCCTATTGTCTGAAGATATTTTTTCTTCTGTAGATTTGTGGGTAACAAAAATTTCAATCAAAATTGGATCTCTTCGCGGATATTTGGATGAGCGCAACAATAAATCCGCAACAAAACCATCACATCGAACCTCCTCTTCACATATATCGTAAAATTTACGTATATCAAACGACTTTGTCGCTCTTTCCTCACATCGTTTTCCATACCCAAATGGGCATTCACTAGTGCATAAATGAATTGGTCTATATCTTATTTCAAACGACTCAGAGGCCAAAAACGCATCTTTAATACGAGCCTTTGCCACCTTATGCAAATACGTCTCATAGTTACAATTTGCATCTGCCTTGTGGGCAAAATGCCATCGTCGTCTAGCACCCATATGTGGGACCATTTCATGCCCACAACATGGGCAAGTGTATGTCTCTTCACGAACCGCCTGGTCAACATGAATAAGCGTCCCCGAAGAGTCTACGGCATAACTATAATCTTGTTCCAGAGTCTTTTTCATAAGCATTATTTTTTTGTATTTGCCTAACCTTGAGCAAACAAATAGACTCTTTTCTTCCGGCAAAAGCACAACATGCCATTAAATATCACCTAATTCTTGCTGTATTTTGTCTTCTATATTCAACGTATCACGATATCGAATCATAACCATTCCCGAATTGTATTCTTGACCTTTCTCAATCGACAAGTCAATTTCACCACCAGCAACGCTCCATGAAGAACCCCACACTACAGTTCCCTGATTCAATTCATACATTAACGACGTATTACTCTCAACAATAGAAGGATTATACTCCTTGCAGAAAGTTGTTTTCCCGTATTTGCGAGTATATAATTCTTTATAGTGGTCATACGTTTTCACCAACATATTCCAGTCCTCACTGGTATCAAATAACACGAGTACACCGTATACGTTGTTGCCATCTTGCGTTGCTCCAACACAAACAGTAGAATTGCGTCCTGTGAAATCTCCAATAAAAAATGACGCATTCTTATCTGAACCAACATTTGTAAAACCTTTTGCCGTCAACTTTGCGCAAAACTCTTTCATACTTCCAGTGATAGGAATTCCTTTAAATAACAGATGTTCCTGTGCCATGCAAGTGAGCATAACGCTCATTGCAAAAATAACTGATATTGCCTTTTTCATATCGGTTGATTTTTAGTTTATTAATTTCTCTAAACGACTATATTTCTTATTCATACCACATCACGCAACGTCAATTATTTCGATGTTGCGTAACCAGTATGCAATATTCGCAAATTTTCACTACATTTGCAAATAATTTGCTTGCAATCTCCTAAAAATTAGCCACAAAACGCATTTTCGTTTATTCAATCCAACAATCCTTTCCCTTTTCGACCCGAAAACTCTCAATATTAATAAGTTTTTTGTATATTTGTTGGTTATTATCACATTAATTTAAAAAGCGAAATTTACATAACCGACGAAATGAACAAAATAGTAAGCAAAGAATACTTTTCTGAAAAAGTTGTAAAGATGGAAGTCGAAGCACCCCTAATCGCTAAATCGCGTCGTGCAGGCCACTTCGTGATAGTGCGCTGCGGCGAACATGGCGAACGTATTCCACTTACCATAGC
>CAJLWM010000031.1 GCA_905210415.1 uncultured Prevotellaceae bacterium | reverse complement strand
GCCGTTGCCTTTTCGGCAATGGCGTCGGCACATAATGCCGTTGAGCAAGGCACTACCATAACATTTCAGCACAATCAATCTGAAATATACCCCGGCACCGAACGCTCGGTGCAAGTGTATGTGCCGAGTCAATATCGCGGCGACAAACCAGCTTGTCTGCTCGTGTGTATGGACGGCATTCTCTACAACGCCACCACCAAGATGGACTCTCTGATAGCAGCAGGCGATATGCCTGTCACCATAGGTGTGTTTGTAAACCCCGGCGTGGTGAAAGATGCCAATGGCAACGTGGTGCGATACAACCGCAGCCGCGAGTTTGACAGCGTTGACGGCTCTTGGGCCCACTTCCTCGAAAAAGAGATACTGCCACAAGTTGAGGGCAGAACCCTCAACGATGGACGCACGCTGCACATTTCGGCCGATGCCAACGACCGTGCCATAACGGGAGCAAGCAGCGGAGGCATCTGCGCGATGACTGCCGCATGGATGCGTCCCGACCTATTCAGCCGCGTGTATAGCGCCGTGGGCACCTTCGTGGCTATGCGCGGAGGCAACGATTTCCCAGCCATAGTGCGCAAAACCGAGCCCAAACCGCTGCGCATCTTCCTGCAAGATGGCGAGAACGATGCTTGGAATCCGCTGTTCGGCAGTTGGTGGGAATACAACCAGATGATGATGTCGGCGCTGAAGTTTGCCGGCTACGACGTGGATGCCGCTTGGGATAAGGGCGGTCATAGCATCAAATATGGCACTCTGGCTTTCAACCGCGCCATGTGCTTCCTCTGGAAGGACTGGAAGAGCAAGAAGCCTATCGACAAACCTCGCAGCAGCAACGATATGCTCAACACCATATTGCAAGATGGTGAAGACTGGCAATTCGTTGCCAACTATTCAGCCCACCGCGACACATCATTCATGACGCCTGCCGAAGTGATGCCTCACAGCCAAAGCCTCATCAGCGACGGGCACTACTTTGCCGTGGCTCCCGACCATCGCACCGTGGTGCAAAGTGAGCCCCAGAGCAACTGGCTCATACAATATGTGGTGAAAGACCGCAAACTCACTTTGGGCGAACGATTCTACTGGCTGCATAGCGCCAACAACGACGCCACTGCCGAAAACGGGCCGATGGCTTTCGATACTCTGGGCAACCTATACGTTGCCACAGCCCTCGGCGTGCAGGTGTGCGACCAAAACGGCCGAGTGCGGGCAATACTCAGTCTGCCAGGCGGAGCAATCACCGGGCTATCGTTTATAGGGAACAAATTGTATGTGGTGTGCGACAAAAAGATTTATTGCCGCAAGATGAAGACCACTGGCTATAATCGCCACAACGGTGTGATAAGCGTGAAATCGCAAGGCCAAGGCTAACCTGCGCCACACTGCGGCTACCACTATCACCTACGCGACATCTCTATCAGAGCGAATACCGACTCTCTGCCAAGATTGCACAGCATATCCATTATGCTCAGGTCGGGCAGAAAACCTGTGCGACTGGCCCACAACTGATAATAAGGCACGTCATGCATCTCGATGCTCGACGGCTTGTTTTCTTCCACCTTGCCACGCAAATCCATTGTCTCATCAGAGGGCTGCACATCAGCCACACTCCACGAGATAGGCAAATCAAGGAAATCAATCACCACTTGCTGCAACTCGGCATTCAAGTCGATCAGGTAGCGCTGATTGCCACGAATCACACGCTCAAGGTCGTCGGCAACGTAATCGAAAAAAGGGCTCTTGCCATACGACGAAAAGAGAGCGCCCCAATGCAGATGTCGCCAATTGCCATGATTGGAAATCACCACATCGCGCATAGGCGTGCGGGCATTGTAGTCGGTCTTATCGATAGGCACCACCAACTGCTGCACACCGTTGGCTCCGCATATACGGCAGTGATTGAGCGCCCATCGACGCATCAGTCCATGCTCCGCGGCATCCACCACTGTGTGGCGCGCGGCAAGCATGGCAGCATAATACCGTACGCTACCCAGATAGGCACTACTCAAGGCTATCTGATCGTATATCTGATTAATTGCCGTAGGCATCGCCAACCCATCAATTAGATTTCGCACTGCGCAGCACGCGATTCCAACGCACCTTGTTGGTATCCTTATCGATGCTCAAGATGATAAACATAGGAGTGCCCACGATATGGTCTTCAGGCACGAAGCCCCAGTAGCGCGAGTCGAGCGAATTGTCGCGGTTATCACCCATCATCCAATAATAGTCCATCTTGAAGGTATATTTGGTGGCAACCTCGCCATTAATGTATATCACACCATTCTTCACCTGCAAGTCGTTGCCCTCATAATTCTTGATGCATCGCTCATAGATAGGCAAATTCTCAGCATTAAGAGCGATAGATGCGCCCTTCTTAGGAATCCATATTTCGCCATAGTTGGCACGGGTCCAACCATAGTCGTGAGTGATAGGATAAGGATTAAACATCTCCTGAACAGGCACCTTCACCACCGAGGTAATCCAAGGATATTGGTTGCGGATTATCTCCTTCATGCCCGAAGTGAGAGGCACTTGATAGATAGGCGGAATGCTGCCGTCATTATTAACGTTCATGCCCAAAGCCTCAACGCCAGCCACATCTTGCACACTAAGCGTCAACTGAGCTCTATCGTCCTCGCTCACACCGATATTCCCCCACACATCATCGCTGATTACACGGCCATCGGTCTGCAAGAAATAGTTGTATTGAGCCATCTTAGGAGTCTTCAGCGCATGGCCGTTAATCATCACCACATCGTCTACGATCTTCAGTCGCTCGCCAGGAAGACCGATGCAGCGCTTCACATAATTCTCTCTACGGTCAACTGGGCGATAGATCACCTCACCATAGGTTTGCTTATCTGAGCGTACAGCCTCACGACCATGCATAGATATCAGCGTATAATAGTCGGGGTTCTGCACCTTCATAGCCACCGTGTCGCCAGCAGGAAAATTAAACACCACAATATCGTTGCGCTCAATATTGCGCAAGCCCTTCAAGCGGTGATAGCCCCACTGAGGCTTATCAAGATAACTCTTGCAGCCAATCACAGGCAGAGTGTTTTGCGCCAAAGGAAAGTGGATTGGGGTGTTAGGCACGCGAGGACCATACACCATCTTGTTCACCCACAGATAGTCGCCCACAAGAAGCGATTTCTCGAGCGATGACGATGGAATCTGATAATTCTGTCCCACATATAAGAATAAGAAGTAGACCAAAATCAAGGCATAGACAATGGCATCCACCCACGTCATCACCTCTCTCACCGCACGGTTTTTGGTGTGGCGCCACCAAGTCCAAGGGATGAATTGAGTGAGATAAATGTCGGCAAGCAGAGGCCAGAACAGCAACACCCAAGGGCTACCAAGCCATATCACCCACAACACAAATATCAGCGAAACGATGCCGAAACGCACCCAGCGAGTGGTTTTCACACGTCCAAGGCGCTCCTTCAATCCGCCATGCTGCAATTCACCAGCACTTTTCTCATCGAAATTTATTTCAGTCTTTTGATTTTTCTCCATTTTATTATCAGCTTATTACTTCTGCAAAGATAGTGCAAACGAGAGAAATAAGCAACCAAGCTTGCTCGAGTTGATATTTCCGAGTGCAGCCACCCGAATGAGCAGCGAGCGCAAATGGCAGACTTCTGCCAATTTGCCGAGTCGCGATTGAGGACGGCGAAGCAATCTTATCCAACGATAGTGCAAACCGAGTGCAATGCAAAATGAAAGCCATTTCATTTTCATTGCGGAGGTGCCACGCCACCACAAGCAGCCATCATTCAATCCACAAAAGCGAATGCCGCGGCAAGTAGGGGCTACACACCCATCTGCCACGGCACAATATCATTTAGGGACGTCACGCCCTAATAGCTAACGACCATAGATTTTACTTGCTTTGCTTCTTCAAGAGGTCGCGAATCTCAGTGAGAAGCTTTTCTTCTGCACTTGGTTCTGGAGCAGGAGCAAGCGCTGGAGCCTCATCCTTCTTGCGCGACAACTTAGCGATACCCTTCACCATCAAGAAAATACAGAATGCTATAATCAGGAAGTCAACCACATTTTGTATAAACTGGCCATACATCAGCGCAGCCTCAGGAGTAGTCTCAGTAGCCTCGGCAAACACCCACTTCAGGTTGGTGAAGTCAACGCCACCAATCACAAGCCCCACAACAGGCATAATCACGTCGTTGACCAACGAGGTGACAATCTTACCAAAAGCGCCACCGATAATCACACCCACAGCCATGTCGACAACATTGCCCTTCATGGCGAAATCCTTGAAATCTTTGATAAAATTACTCATAGTGTTAAATTGATTATTTACGTATATTCTCCGTCTAAAGTTATTGCATTTAGTATTCAATAAGTTAAGTTCAGCGCAATACATTAGCCTAATTAAGGAAATTTTTCTATTATTTTACCTTATAGGCATCATTAATTGAAAAAAATATATTACTTTTGCACCGAATAAGGTAAAGCTCTGCTTATGTCACTGCGAGCAAGCATACCTTTGCCCATACACAAAGGTATAAAATTATCTTAAAATTAAGGATAAAACAGATTATTTTAACCAATAAATTAAAAGAAAAAATGACTAAAGTAGGTATTAATGGTTTCGGCCGCATCGGACGTTTCGTATTCCGCGCAGCTCAAAACAGAAACGACATCGAAATCGTAGGTATTAACGACCTTTGCCCAGTTGATTACTTGGCTTACATGCTTAAGTATGACACAATGCACGGCGCATTCGAAGGCACTATCGAAGCTGATGTTGAAAACAGCCAACTTATCGTAAACGGCAAGAAGATTCGCGTAACTGCTGAACGCAACCCTGCAGATCTTAAGTGGAACGAAGTTGAAGCAGAATACGTAGTTGAATCAACTGGTTTGTTCTTGACTCAAGAAAAGGCTCAAGCACACATCGAAGCTGGTGCTAAGTACGTAGTTATGTCAGCTCCTTCTAAGGACGCTACTCCAATGTTTGTTTGTGGTGTTAACTTTGACAAGTATGTTAAGGGTACTCAATTCGTATCTAACGCATCTTGCACAACTAACTGTTTGGCTCCTATCGCTAAGGTTCTCAACGACAAGTTCGGTATCACTGACGGTTTGATGACTACAGTTCACTCTACTACTGCTACTCAAAAGACTGTTGACGGTCCATCTATGAAGGACTGGCGCGGTGGTCGTGCTGCTTCTGGCAACATCATCCCTTCTTCTACTGGTGCTGCTAAGGCTGTAGGTAAGGTTATTCCTGAACTCAACGGCAAGCTTACTGGTATGTCAATGCGTGTTCCTACTCTTGACGTTTCAGTTGTTGACTTGACAGTTAACTTGGCTAAGCCAGCTACTTACGCTGAAATCTGCGCTGCTATGAAGGAAGCTTCTGAAGGCGAACTTAAGGGCGTGCTCGGTTACACTGAAGATGCAGTTGTTTCTTCTGACTTCCTCGGTGACACTCGCACTTCTATCTTCGACGCTAAGGCTGGTATCGCTTTGACTGACACTTTCGTTAAGGTTGTATCTTGGTACGACAACGAAATCGGTTACTCAAACAAGGTTCTTGAACTTATCGCTCACATGAAGAAGGTTAACGGCTAATCCGTTGATTCATTTTCATTAAGAGTTTACAAATAAGTAACTTCTTTTCAGCCCTGGGCTTCTCGCCCGGGGCTGATTTTTATACCCATATCCTCCCGCTCCACACTACCCCCAAACGCAACCCGATTTCGCCCATAACTCCATAAATATCACGTTTTTCTTGGATTACCAAATTATAAAACCGTCTCATAGCGCGGCTTTTCGCAATCGCCCAAAGGGGTTGCGAAGGGCTTTTGGCGCGCATTATTAGCACATTTTTCTATTTTGTTGGTCAATTTCTCTTATTATTCCAGAAATTTGTATTACCTTTGCCCCCGAATTCAATTAAAGGTATAATTTATAATGATTAAAAGACATCTTTTCGGCTTAGCGCTTGCAGCCCTAAGCACGACCTCTGCATTGGCTGGAGGTCTATTGACGAACACCAACCAAAACGCATCATTCCTTCGCCAACTCAGCCAAGAAGCCATCATCGACGTTAATGGCGCTTATATGAACCCTGCCGGTGTGGCATTCCTCAGCAATGGCTTCCACCTCTCTTTCACAGTGCAAGGCGCTAAACAAGACCGCGACATCACCACCACATTCCCTCTCTTTGCCTACAATACAAAGGACCCTTCAGCTACTCACAAATTTGAAGGCGATGCCAAGGCCCCAGCTATCCCAAGTTTCCAATTGGCTTACGTTAAGGACAAATGGTCAATTTCTTCCAACTTCGCCCTCACCGGTGGCGGTGGCAAGTGCGAATTCGACAACGGATTAGGCACTTTCGAAGCCCTCTATTCAAGCCAAATCATCCCCACAGTGAACGGCGCATTGGCTCAGGCTGGTCTTTCTGACCACATCGGCTTCGGCGGATATAGCCTCAACGCCTACATGAAGGGTCGCCAATACTTCTTCGGCCTATCGGTGGGTGGTACTTACAAAATCACCAACAACCTCTCTGCCTTTGTGGGCGTGCGTGGCATCTATGCTACATGTAACTACAACGGCTGGGTTGACGACGTCAACGCTAAGCTCGTGGCTAAATCGCCTGTCGGCGAAGCATATCTCGCCGCCACACAAGAGGCCGTGAGCACCCAACTCGCCACTACTACCATCTCGCTCAATACCGACCAAACTGGTTTCGGATTCACTCCAATCATCGGTATCGACTGGAAGATCAACGACCAATGGAACGTGGCTGCAAAATATGAGTTCAAGACTCGTATGCGCCTCAAGAACAAGAGCGAAATGAACGAATATGCTGCCAACCTCTCTAAGACCAACGCAGTGCTCGGACAATTTGCCGACGGCGCAAAGGTTGCTTCCGACATGCCTTCGTTCCTCTCTGCCGGTGTGCAGTACACTCCTATCAAGCCTCTTCGCCTCAACGCTGGTTTCCACTACTATGGCGACAAGAGCGCTACCCAATATGGCAACAAGCAAGACCTCATCAACGGCAACACATTTGAAGTGCTCGCCGGTGCCGAATACGACCTCTGCTCTCGCGTGACCATATCGGCTGGCTGGCAAACCACCAACTACGATCTCAACGACGCTCACATGAACGACTTGAGCTTCAATACCTCAAGCAACAGCGTTGGTGCCGGTGTTCGCATCCGCGCCACTAAGCGCACCACATTCGACGTTGGCTATATGCGCACATTCTACAAAACACGCGACGTGGTCACTACTACTGCCGTTGGCGACAAGACCGACCACTACTATCGCACCAACCGCGTTATCGGCGCAACAGTAAACTGGAAATTCTAAAACTTAACTCATAACTTCAAACCCGATTCGACCATCATAACTTATTTGGGTTTGCAATCGACTTTAGTTGGTATATACAGAGAAAGGAAGGGGCTCGCCTCTTCCTTTCTCTGTATATATATTTTAGTTCACAAGCACTATGTGCATCACTTTGTCTTCGGCAACTCAATGCGGAATGTGGTACCCTCGCCGATTTCCGATTCCTTCACATAGATGCGTCCGCCATGATATTCCTCGATGATTCGCTTCACGAGGGTAAGTCCAAGACCCCAACCACGCTTCTTGGTGGTGTAGCCTGGGTTGAACACATTCTTAAAGTTTTTGCGGGCGATACCCTTGCCGGAGTCTTTCACGTCGATTATCGCCATAGCGCCTCCGCCATCCACAGTGATAGCGAGCGAACCCTCGCCCTGCATGGCATCCACAGCATTCTTGGTGAGGTTTTCCATCACCCACTCAAAAAGCGACTGACAGAGCATCACGCCGCAATTTCGTTCGCTGTTGGTGTTGATGGTGAGCTGCACACGCTTAGAGATGCGCGAACGCATGTATTCCATGCTCTCCTCAACGCTCTCGTTGATAAATGCCAAATCCATCTCTGGCTTCGATCCTATTTTTGAGAAGCGGTCGGCTATCACGCTCAGGCGATGCACATCCTTGTCCATATCGCTCACCACATCAGCATCCACGCCCATAGTGTCGAGCATCTGCGTCCATGCCATAAGCGACGATATCGGAGTGCCCAACTGATGCGCAGTCTCCTTCGACAGACCCACCCAAACCTTGTTTTGCTCGGCCTTTTTCACACTCACAAGCGCAAAATACACCACCGCAACAAATATCAGCATCACAGCCAATTCTATGTAGGGGAACAATGCCAAGCGGCGCAGCACCGTGGAGTCTTCGTAATAGAGATATTGCGTAGTGCCCTCATCAATAGGAATGGCTATCATATTGTGTGAGTGCTTCATCTTCACAAGTTTATCCTTCAGGTAAGCCATATTGACATCAGAGATTTCCCAAGGCGACACGCTATCCACCGCCTCAGGCAAACGGAAATTGCGATGTAGCAATATGTTGTCGCTACCGTCGACAAGCATCACCGGTATCGTGTGGTTTCGTTCGATAATACTCAGCAAGAAGTTGATTTGCTCCTCCGACATATTCTCGCTACCACTCGAGGTAGACGCAAGCTGCTTGGTGGCATCGGCCCATATCTCCATGCGCCCGCGCTCCTGCACAGCGAGGTCGCCCACAAGGCGGTTGCTTATAAAGAGAAACGCGCCCACAAGCATCAGGGAGACGATCACAAACGCCATCTTCCATATCCGTCGGGCATCATATATATTATGCAGTTTCACCTCTTTAGCCTATTGCTTTAGTTTATGTTTGATTAACGCAGATTTCCTCGGTATATTGCCTCAGCATCATCCACAATCCACCGAGCCACGCTATCGGCCGTGTTTGCGCCTATCACCACGTCGGCCATCTCGCGCACTTCGGGGAAAGCATTCTCCACCGCCACGCTACAGTCAGCAATGCGCATCATAGGCATATCGTTGCGGTTATCGCCAAACACCACCACACGGTCTGCTCCCACCTGATGCGCCAGGACAGCAATCGCCGAGGCCTTATCGATGCCGCATCTATACATCTCCAGCACACCCATTTCAGGGTCGAAGATATCGTGATAGCACACTGGCGAGCAACTCACGCCCGCACTCACAATATCATCATAGACCCGCTTGAGCACACTATAGCGGTCGATAGAAAACACAAGCATCGCCTCGTTGCCGCCCATGCCGTAACCCTTGCCAAGCGAGAAATACTTGAATGGAGTATGGCTGCGAGCCTCCACAAACTCCCGTTCGTCCACCGAAAGCACATCGCGGTGATAAGCCTCTATCACGCCTCCGCGATGCCTATACACAAATGGGCGCACGCCATGGCGCTCATATATGGCAAGCACCTGCGCTATCACATCGTCGGGGATAGCGCGCACATTCTCAAAGTCGTGCTTCACATTGTTCCACATCGCCGCACCCGCCATCGCTATCATCGGCAACGACACGTGCACCTGCTCAAGCAGCGGCACAATAGTGGCTGGTGTGCGTGCCGTGGCGCACGTAAACATCGCGCCATATTGGTCAATGGCACGGTTGAGCATCGCCACACTTTCTGCCGACACCTGCGAGTGTTCGTTGAGCAACGTTCCGTCAAGGTCGCTCACATATAACGTCTTGTTCATTTTCATATCTCTATCAGACACAAATTTACAAAAATCTTCGGCATCATCACGCCTTCCCGTCACCTTATTCGCCACAAACACCCCCTTCAGAAACTTACTAAACACCTTTTTAACAACATTTAAAACAATAAAAACCCAACGAAAAAGATTTTCTAAAAAACCGAAAGCGCCAAAGCAGTAATGAAATCCTACACATACATCCTGATGCCCGATTTGGGTTTATATGTAACCCAAAGCAGAAACCAGGAATAAATTACAGCAGTTTTCATAACAAAATTTTTCTCAAAAAAGACATTTTGCGGGCAAAAAATAGAAAAATGAATTGAAATGTTTGATAATTAGCACTAATGTTTGTAACTTTGCAGCGATTTAACGACAAGATTTTGGCAAAATTCGCAACATTTCAAATCCCCCTAAGGGGTGCCAAGGAAGTTACCGACCACTACGAAGTGCTCCTTGACGACGATTTTTTCCGTCAAATGGAGAGTGAAGACATACTTGGCGGAATAGTAAAAGTGGACCTTGCTGTGCGCAGAGCCAACGAGGCCAATTATTTCGACTTCGCTTGCGAGGGCGAAATTTTGATTGTTTGCGACCGATGCCTCGAGCCTATGAAACTGCCGGTTGACACCGACTATCAACTTGCCGTTAAGTTTGGGGATGAATACGACGACAGCAACGATGGCGTGCTTATCGTCCCTGACAACAGCAACGACTTGAACGTGGCTTCAATCGTATACGACACCGTGGCGCTATGCATACCTCTGCAACACCACCACGACGAAGGCGAATGCAGCGGAGCAACGTGGCAAGCCCTGCAAGAGCACCCCGCCCGAAACATCGACGATGAAGGCGACGACGGTACACTCTACGAAAGTTATGCCGAAGGCGACGAGGCTGACAATGATGAGACAGTAACAAACATCGATCCGCGATGGGCGGAATTGATGAAATTAAACGATAACAAAAAATTAAAAAACAAATAACAGAAAAATGGCACATCCTAAACGTAAACAATCAAAGACTCGTACAGCCAAGAGAAGAACTCACGATAAGGCTGTAGCTCCAACTTTGGCAATTTGCCCAAATTGTGGTGCATGGCATGTATCTCACACAGTATGTCCTGAATGTGGTTACTACAGAGGCCAAATCGCTATCGAAAAAGAAGCTGCTGTTTAATCAACTCTTTTTTTAAACAAAAATCTTTTTTTCAGATAGAGAAAATAACAAACCAATATCCTAAATAATATTATGCCTTATAGCCATATCATTTAGGATATATTTTCGTTTTATACCCCCATATCAAACCACAAGTATGCTGAATGCTAAAATAAGCGGTATCGCTTCATACATACCAGATTATATACTCACCAACGACGAGCTGGCCACTATGGTTGATACTAACGACGAATGGATCACCACTCGCGTAGGTATCAAAGAGCGTCGCATCCTCAAGGGTCAACCTCAAGGCAGCTCAGTGATGGGTACCAAGGCAATCAACAAATTGCTCGCCGAAACTGGTGTTAAACCTGAGGAAATTGATCTTTTGATCTGTGCAACCACCAATCCTGACTACCGATTCCCTTCTACTGCTTCGGTGATGATTGGCAATTGCGGCCTCAAAAACTGCTATGGCTTTGACGTACAAGCCGCTTGCGCTGGTTTCATTGTCACACTTCAACAAGCTGCTGCCTACATTCGCAGCGGCATGTATAAGAAAGTGATTGTGTGCGCTGCCGAGCAAATGTCGAGCATGACCAACTACAACGACCGTTCTACCTGCCCTCTTTTCGGCGACGCTGCAGCTGCAGTGCTCGTTGAGCCTACTGAAGAAGAAGGCATCGGCGTGATCGACGGCGTGTTCCACGTAGAAGCCGACCACGAACACCTCGTGATGAAGGCTGGCGGCTCGGTTCATCCTGCTTCGCACGAGACCGTTGACGCTCAAGAACACTTCGTCTATCAAGAAGGCCGAGCTGTATATAAGCACGCTGTTACTGATATGCTCACATCGAGCCAAGATATCCTCCGTCGCAACAACCTGGACATCAAGGACGTGAAATATTTCATTCCTCACCAAGCCAACCTGCGCATCATTGAGGCTGTAGGTTCACGTCTTGGCGTAAGCGACGACCAAGTGCTTGTGAACATTCAATATCGCGGCAACACAAGCGGTGCTTCTATACCATTGTGTATCGACGAGAACAAGGACAAATTCAAGAAGGGCGACAAGATCCTCCTCACCGCATTCGGCGCAGGCTTCACCTGGGGCGCAATGTACATCGTGTGGGCTATCTAATCTACACACCCTTTATTGAAACACATTTTCCCGACGAAAGCATCTCGCACCTAAACAGAAATGTTTAATCAAAAAAGAGAAAACCGGTGCGACTATATAAGCTACAAAAAATGCATCATCTCTATCATAACAATATCAGAGGATGCGTTTTTTGTGCGTTTAGGGGGAACTAACACAATAAGCCTCCTCACCCCCTCCTCATTATTCCCGCGCCTGTCGCTCGAATAAGCCCTCCTCTGTGTGTAATCTCCATTATACCGTGGGGGCATAACCAAGATTCACCTCTCCCATCGCCGGCCACAAAGCCTGCACTACGGGAAATGACTTTATCCTTAATCAGCTCCCCCACAAGGGATTGATTAACTTTTATGAACGTCGATTTTTCACCAAAATCGCAGATTTTTTTAAAGACACAAACAGATTTATAACAACATGGCACATAAAGCAGGCTTCGTAAACATCGTGGGCAACCCTAACGTGGGCAAATCAACGCTGATGAACCTTTTGGTTGGCGAACGTATGTCGATCATCACATCAAAGGCCCAAACCACCCGCCACCGCATCACTGGCATCGTCAACACCGACGACTATCAGATTGTGTTTGGCGACACCCCTGGTGTGCTTAGCCCAAAATACAAGATGCAAGAGGCGATGCTCGACTTCTCGCTGGAGGCGCTCATCGATGCCGACATCTTGATATATGTGACCGACGTGATTGAGTCAGCCACCAAAAACCAAAAGTTTCTCGACAAGGTGGCTCGCGAAAAAATTCCTGTGATACTGGTTATCAACAAAATCGACTTGCTCAAAGGTCAAGACGACCTACTTGCGATTATCGACCGCTGGAAAAGCATTCTGCCCGATGCCGAGATTTTCCCTACGTCTGCTAAGGAAAACTTCAACGTCAACAACCTGCTCAAGCGCGTGGTGGAACTGCTGCCAGACTCGCCGCCTTACTTCGGTAAGGACGCCCTTACCGACAAGCCGGCACGATTCTTCGTCACCGAAATCATACGCGAGAAGATTCTTCTCAACTACGACAAAGAGGTGCCTTATGCCACCCAGGTGATTGTGGAGAAATTCGACGAGAAAGACACCAGCATACACATCATGGCGGTAATCTACGTGGAGCGCGACAGCCAAAAAGGCATCATCATCGGTCAAGGCGGCAAAAAACTCAAGCGCCTCGGCATTGACGCCCGAAAGGACATCGAGACTTTCTTCGGTAAACACATCTACCTCGAAATGTTTGTGAAGGTGGAGAACGACTGGAGAAACCGCGACAACAAGCTCCGCGAATTTGGCTACATAGATTGACTCGGTGCCTCCGCACCCCTCACCCTATGTGGAGACTAAATATTAATATCTAAAACAACATTTTTACGCAATGGGAAAATTAGTTGCCATCGTAGGCCGCCCAAACGTGGGCAAATCCACCCTATTTAACCGTCTCACCGAGACTCGTGCCGCTATCGTCAACGACACTTCTGGCACTACACGCGACCGTCAGTACGGCAAAGTGCTGTGGAACGGCGAAGAATTTTCAATCGTCGACACCGGCGGTTGGGTTGTCAACAGCGAAGACATCTTCGAAGGCGAAATCAACAAGCAAGTGTCTCTTGCCATCGAGGAAGCCGACGTGATCTTGTTTATGGTTGACATCAAAAACGGTGTTACCGACCTCGACGACCATGTGGCAGACATATTACGCCGAAGCAATAAGCCTGTTATCCTTGTTACAAACAAAGCCGACAACAACGAGGGTGTATATGCCGCTGCCGAATTCTATTCTCTCGGACTCGGCGATCCATTCTCTGTATCGGCAATGAACGGTTCGGGCACTGGCGACCTCCTCGACGAGGTGTTGCGCCTTATGCCTAAAAACGCTCAAGAAGAACAGACCGAAGACATTCCTCGCTTCGCTATCGTGGGACGCCCTAACGCAGGCAAATCATCGATCATCAACGCCTTCATCGGCGAAGAACGAAACATCGTCACCGACATTGCCGGCACCACTCGTGACAGCATCTACACACGATTCAACAAATTCGGATTCGACTTCTACCTCGTTGACACCGCTGGTATCCGCAAGAAGAACAAGGTGAACGAAGACATCGAATACTACTCAGTGATCCGAAGCATCCGCGCCATCGAGAATTCCGACGTGTGCGTGCTTATGATCGACGCCACCCGCGGCATTGAGGGTCAGGACGCCAACATATTCTCACTCATCCAGAAGAACAAAAAGGGATTGGTGGTGTGCGTCAACAAGTGGGACTTGGTGCAAGACAAGAGCCAAGAGGCCATCCGCACTATGGAGAATGCCATCCGCAGCCGCTTTGCCCCATTCACCGACTTCCCTATCATCTTCGGTTCGGCGCTCACCAAGCAACGCATCTACAAGGTGCTTGAAACCGCAGTGAAGGTATACGAAAACCGCAAGCGCACCGTGCCTACATCAAAGCTCAACAACGTGATGCAAGAGGCTATCGCTGCATACCCACCACCATCAAACAAGGGCAAATTCGTGAAAATCAAATACATCACCATGCTCAAGGAGGCGGCTGTGCCTACATTCATCTTCTTCTGCAACTTGCCTCAATGGGTGAAAGACCCATATAAGCGCTATCTCGAAAACAAGATTCGCGACAATTGGGAGTATACAGGCACACCTATCAACATCTTTATGCGCGAAAAATAAGATCTCGCAAGCGCTGTGGCAATCAAGCCCAGCACACACACAACCATACCAAAGTGTGGCAAAGCATCATCGCCTTGCCACACTTTTTTTAAACCCAATTCGAGAAAAATCAGCCGGTAGGGACGTGGCATGCCGAGGCCACTGAAAAAGTGCCCTATTTTTAGGGGGTGTGCAAATTTTGCTTACAATCTGTTACTTTTTAAGCCAATATTTTCCTTAACGGGGCAAAAAAACGCCAAAATCAGCCAAAATAGTCTTATTTTTACCCTATTGCTTAACCTAAAACTTTCAAATTGAAAGCGGCCTTTACTTTTTCAGTGCCCTCGGCATGCCACGTCCGCACAATACGAAGGTAATTAACGTGCATCCGCCCACACCCGCTCGGCGTGCCGAAGGTTGGCATCCTCCCCGCCAAACGATGACTCCGCCACAAGCGGAAACGCACAATAACGGGTGGATTGTTTGCGAAAGTCAAGGTTTTGTTATAGATTTGCGAATGCAAGCAATTGAGCTTGCTCCAATACCAACACTGTTGATATAAAATAACATACCATTATGAGCCACACCACCAGCCCAGTATCTAATGCAACAGCGCCTTTCAACAAGGTGCTGATAGTTCGTTTCTCACTCCTTGGCGACGTGGCTATGACCATACCTATCGTATACTCGGCATGCGCTGCGCATCCTGAAGTGCAATTCACGGTCATCACCCAGCAAGTGGCTTCCACATTATTTGTCAATGCGCCTGCCAACCTCACCGTGGAGGGCATCGACCACCGCCAACTCTACCATGGCTATCGCGGTATGCTCCGATTGGCAAAGCATCTCTCTGAAAAATATCACGCCGATGCGATGATTGACCTGCAAGGCGACCGCCACTCGTGGCTGCTCTGCCAGGCTATGCGTGTGCGCGGCACTCGATGCGTGAAACGAATAGATATGGGCAACAAAGGCAAACAAGCGCTCACGCGTCGCCGCAACAAGCGTATGTTCCCGCTCATCACATCGCTCACTCGCTACCACGAAGTGTTCACTCGCATGGGCATCGTGTTCAACGAGACTTTCACCTCGATATACGGCGATGCACAACCCTATCCAGCCACCTTTGCACACATCGCCGCTGCCAAGCAACCCGGCGAACGATGGATTGCCGTGGCTCCATTTGCCAAATGGGGAGGCAAAATCTACCCTATGCACCTGATGGAAAAGGTACTCGACACAATAGCCTCGTGGCAAGGGGTGCGCTTATTCTTCCTCGGACAAGGCGACAACGAGCGCGATCAATTCCGCAAATGGACCGCTAAATACCCCAATTCCACATCGCTTGCCGAAACACGCTATGGATTCCCTACCGAATTGGCGCTGCTAAGCTATTGCGACGTGATGCTATCGATGGACAATATGAACATGCACTTGGCTTCTCTCGTGAAGGTGCCTGTGGTGTCGGTATGGGGAGCATCACACCCCTACTGCGGATTTATGGGCTGGAAGCAAAGCGAGGAAAACGTGGTGCAACTCAATATGGCATGCCGCCCATGCTCGCTCTTCGGCGACAAGAAATGCTACTACAACGACTTCTTCTGCCTCACCGGCATACAACCGCAAATGGTAGTGTCGGCAGTGCAGCGCGTGCTTAAGCCCAAATCGGGCAAATAGTGACGTAAATGCAACGATTACTCTACTGACCTAATCTGCAGTGGCACATTCGCCACAATTATTAGCATTTACAGCATCTACGCCAACGATAATTCCAGAAATTTTGCTAACTTTATAGTCGTAATTTTTCTAACGAATTATCTTTACCGCAATGACTATAACGCTCATCATCTTAGCCATATCGGCAATCTTATTCGTCAGCGGCAAATTGCGCTCCGACTTAGTGGCAATTTGTTCGGCTCTCGCTCTTGTGCTCACCGGAATACTATCGCCCGAAGAAGCGCTTTCTGGCTTCTCCAACCCGATAGTGATAATGATGGGTGGCCTATTCATAGTGGGAGGCGGAATCTTCGGCACAGGCCTCGCCAAGCGCATCGGTTCGGGCATATTGGGTATGGCCGGTACTAACGAAACACGACTTTTCATTCTACTCATGCTCACCACGGCTGGCGTGGGAGCGTTTGTGAGCAACACCGGCACCGTAGCCATTATGCTTCCCATAGTGGTGAGTATGGCACGCGGCGCAGGATTGTCGCCCTCGCGTATGCTCATGCCACTTGCCTTTGCTGGCAGCATGGGCGGTATGCTCACCCTCATCGGTACTCCTCCTAACCTTATCGTGCGCGACGCACTCGCCGAGGCTGGCTACCAAGCACCGGGATTCTTCTCGTTCACCCCAGTGGGAATTGTGTGCATTGTGGTGGGTATAGTGGTGCTAATACCCCTCAGCAAGCGTTTCCTAAAGGGCAATCACAATAGCGAGAACGAAAGCAACCGCCAAAACGTAAACCGCTTGACGCAAGACTACCGCTTGGCTGAAAACATGAATGTGCTCGAAATCACAGCGCAATCGCCAATGTGCGGAAGCACCTTGCGACAACTCAATATCAACAAGCGCTACGGCGTGACCGTAATCACCGTGCAACGCAGCAAAACGCAATCGCCAAGCCTACTGCAACAGGTGGAACAATTCACCAAGCCCGATGAACCGCTGCGCGAAAACGACGTGCTTTACCTCAACGGATCTACCGACGACATCAACCTCATGGCTGAGGAAATGAAGCTATCTCCTGTGAACGAAAACACATCGCGCACCCTCGACTACTACCACATCGGCATGGCTGAAGTGCTTTTGCCAAGCGGATCGAGCCTCGTGGGACGCACCGTGGCTGAAACGGAATTCCGCTCAACCTACGGACTCACCGTGCTGGGAATACGCCGCCAGGACACATTCTTGCTCAACGACATCAAGAACCGCCGCCTGCATGCTTCCGACCTGATACTCGTGCAAGGCGACTGGAAGAACATCGCCCGCCTCGATGCCCGCGACGGCACCGACTGGCTCATCATCGGCCGTCCGCTCGACCAGCAAAAACAAGTCACCCTCGACTATAAAGCACCATTGGCTGCACTCATCATGATAGCAATGGTGGCCGTGATGGCATTCGACTTCATCCCTGTTGCGCCAGTCACCGCCGTGATAATCGCTGCCGTGGCAATGATATTCACCGGATGCGTGCGCAGCGTGGAAGATGCCTACAAAGCCATCAACTGGGAGAGCATCATCCTATTTGCAGCCATGCTGCCTATGTCTACGGCCCTTGAGAAGACCGGCGCATCGTCGCTGATATCATCAACGCTCGTCAACAACCTCGGCGACTTCGGTCCGTTTGCCATACTCGCCACCATCTATTGCGTGACATCGCTGCTCACGATGTTTATCTCAAACACCGTCACCGCTGTGCTTATGGCACCAATAGCCATTGCCGCCGCCGCAGCCGAGGGCGTGAATGCCGTGCCAATGCTTATGGGCGTCACCGTGGCAGCCAGCATGTGCTTTGCTTCGCCATTCAGCACGCCGCCTAATGCGCTGGTGATGTCGGCCGGTGGCTACAAACCTATCGATTACATCCGCGTGGGTCTGCCGCTGCAAGTGATCATGGGCATAGTGATGACCCTTGTGCTGCCGCTCATATTCCCATTTTGACGATGGCTCACACCCCTCAGATTTGGCTAAAAGGATTATTAGCAGTAACTTTACGGCATATTTTTAAATCTGTCAAATAATCGTATTTATGGCTAAAAAGATACTTATCACCGGAGCAGGAGGCTTTATCGGTGGATTTATGGTGGCTGAGGCTCTGCGCCGTGGCTTCGAAACGTGGGCTGCCGTGCGCGCCACTACTTCGCGCCACTTCCTGCAGGACGAACGCATCAATTTCATAGAATTTGACTTCACCGACCCCGACGCTCTCGCCGAGACTATCGACTCGCACGTGAAGCAACACGGCAAATGGGACTATGTGGTGCATAACCTCGGTGCCACCAAATGCACCAATTTCGCCACATTCAATCTTGTAAACTGTGAATACCTGAAGTTGCTGGTCGACACTCTTCGCTTCCACGATGCCGTGCCCGAAGCATTCCTGATGATAAGCAGCCTAAGCGTGATGGGGCTGGGCGACGAGGTTGGCTACACGCCATTCTCTTCGAAGAGCATCCCTCTGCCAAACACATTCTACGGCGTGAGCAAATTCAATGGCGAAAGCTATCTGCGCTCTGTGCCCGACTTCCCTTACACAATATTCCGCTGCACAGGTGTGTATGGTCCTCACGAGCGCGACTACTTCATGATGATGCGCAGCATAAAGATGGGCTTCGACTTCAGCGTGGGCTACAAGAAACAGATGCTCACATTCCTATATGTGAAAGACCTCGCCGAAGCGGTGATGCAATCGCTGGAGCATGGCGCTGAACGCAAGACCTACTTCATCAGCCACCCTCAGGGCTACACGCAGAAGGAATTCCGCGAAATAGTGGCAAAAGAACTCGGCAAACACTTTGTGATACCTATTTGCTGCCCACTTTGGCTCGTGAAAACGGTGTGCAAGGTGAGCGAGTTTATAGGCATGCTCACTCTGAAACCAAGCACCCTCAACAGCGACAAATACAAGATTATGAAGCAACGCAACTGGCTTGTTGACGTAAGCGACGCACAACGCGACTTTGGCTTCGACCCGAAATACGACCTTGTCGCCGGCGTGAAAGAGGCCATCGCATGGTATAAGCAAGCCGGTTGGCTCTAAGCCCACCACTGGCATTGATTGCAAAATTTCCTCTCATTCAATAACACACATCCGAAACAATGAAACGAACCTTGCTTATCGCAGCATTGGCTGTGCTTGCCCTCACTTCGATATGGGCAGCAACCCGCAAAACCGACACCCAAAAGGTGGTGGTGGCTTATGTGTTCCGTCCAAACACGACTATCGACCCAACACTGATGACCCACATCAACTACGCTTTCGGTCACGTCACCGATACGTTTAACGGCGTACGCATCAACAACCCCGAACACCTAAAGCAAGTGGTGGCTCTGAAAAAACAAAATCCCGACCTGAAGGTTCTTCTCTCAATAGGCGGTTGGGGAAGCGGCAACTTCAGCGAAATGGCTGCTGACGACCGCCTTCGCGGCGAGTTTGCCCAAGCCTGCAAGCAGGTTGCCGACACTTACCGCCTCGACGGCATCGACATCGATTGGGAATACCCAACAGTGTCTTCAGCCGGCATTTCGTCAAGCCCTGACGACACAGAGAATTTCACACTGCTCATACGCGACTTGCGCAAAGCCTTAGGCAATGACATGCTTATCACTCTTGCCACTGGCGCAACAGCCAAGAACATCAATTTCCCCGACATAATGCCATACATCGACTTCGTAAACATCATGGCATACGACATGGCCACCGTGCCACATCATCACGCCTCAATGCATTATGCCGACAGCACCATTATGACCGTGCAACGCGCCGTGCAAGCACACATCGATGCCGGTGTGCCAACACACAAGTTGGTTCTCGGATTGCCATTCTACGGAAAAGGCACTTTACGCATCCCTCGTGGCACAACCATCGAGCAAGTGAAAGCCGATAGTATGCTCACCGAGCATTGGAACGAAGAGGGTCAATATCCTTACCTCACAGATAGCACCGAGCGCGTGGTCTACACATTCGACAATGCACGCTCACTCACCATCAAATGCCAATACGCCCTCATGCGCAATCTGCGCGGCACTATGTACTGGGAAGCATCTTGCGACGATGACATCCTCACGCTGAGTCGCGCCGTTTGGCACGCCACCACTGGCAAATAAGCCCAACACAATATAAACCCAAATCGGTCATTAGGCCATAAATTAGGTGATTTTTATAGGGATTACATACACGCCCTAACCCGATTCGCGGTTTATCTTATCCCTTATTATAAGTACTGCAATGTAGTGCCATCGGCAGTCACCGATAGGCGCGCATTGGCACCCTCAAGCATAGGCACGTTTTCATCAACGTGACCCACAGGGAAATCAAATGCTACAGGTATGTCGTAAGGCTCCACCATACGGCTTATCATCTGCTCCATAGTATCGCCATTGCAGTCGGGCGACTGATATTCTGTGAATCGTCCCACAATCAGTCCGCCAAGCATTGGCAGCACACCGCTCAGACGCAGATTGTAGAGCATTCGCTCTATCTTATATATCGACTCGCCAATATCCTCAATAAACAAGATATCGCCACGGCTCAAGAGGTCAAACTCAGTGTCAAGCAGTCCGCAAAGCACCGCCATATTACCGCCAACGAGTCGGCCTTCCACCTCGCCCGTTTTATTGAATTCGTGCGAAGGCACATTGTAAATTGGTTTCTCGCCCTGCAAGATGCCAAACAAAGTGCGAGTGGCATAGTTGTCGGCACCAAACTGAGTAAGATGCTTAGCCATCGAGGCATGCACGCTCACCACGCCGGCATTCACCATTGCTGCATGCAATGCCGAAATGTCGCTAAAGCCGATAAGCCACTTGGCATTAGCAGCCACATCTTCTGCATCGAGATATTCAAGCAGATGCACCACGCCATATCCGCCACGGCTACACAAAATAGCCTTAACATCAGGGTTGTGCAAGGCATCCATAAAGTCGCCGAGACGCTCCTCAATGGTGCCAGAATAACTGCCATGCTCGCCCTTGCAATGTTCGCTCACCACAGGCTCATAGCCCATCTGGCTAATCACCTTCACTGCGCCATCTACATATTCCGGCTTGATGTGGCTTGCCGGCGACACGATGGCTATCTTATCGCCCTTCTTCAGAGGCGCTGGGAATATCATTTCTTCGTTGCACATAGTCATCCTCTCCGATTCAAGCGTTCACCTGCACCTCAACACCCACGGCACGAATGCGATTGGCAATGCGCTCGAGCTCCTCAGCGCCCACCTTTTCGAGGTGTTCCTCTGGAGTTTTGCGATCTATAGAATATAGCATCACCTCGCGAGGCTTAATCTCAAGATAAGCCGCAATCAGAGCGTCGATTTCCTCGTCGGTGGTATTATCAATCTTCTTGCCGTTGTGCTCGCCACGCAGCATCATAGTCTGAACGATGCACTTGCCACCATAAGCCTTCAAGTCGTCGATTATGCCCTCAGGCAACACGTTGTGCGACTGAGGTTGGTTGATAGCCAAGAATGTGTGCGCGATAGCCGAATCGAGCTTTAGGATATTATTGTCCACCATTTTCAGCGCAGCCATCACAGTAGGTCTGCCAGCCATAGTGCTATTGCTCAGCACCGACACCTTAGCCTCTGGATAGTAGTGATTGCGCAGATTTATCACATCGTGAATGATGCTCTTAAAGTCGGGATGAAGCGTAGGTTCGCCATTGCCTGAGAAAGTAATCACGTCGAGCGGATCACCAGCCTCGCTCATAGCAGCAAGGCGATTCTTCAGTTGACGTTTCACCTGCTCGCGCGTAGGCACGCCTGTGGTGCCTTGACCCTGCGCATTATACCCAGCCTCGCAATACACGCAATCAAATGAGCATATTTTGCCATCATTCGGCATCAAGTTTATGCCAAGCGACACGCCGAGGCGGCGGCTATGTATCGGTCCGAAGACCGTATCGTGAAATAATACTGTCTGCATATCTAATATCTATTTCGTTGTTATTGTTTTCGTTTAATCCTCTGTCTTGCCGATTTCTCCAGCAAACAGATTTAAATATCTCTCAGCCACCATCTGCGCCGAGAAGCGAGTCTCCATGATGTGGTGCAGTTGCTGACGCGACACTGCTGCCTTAGTGACTGCCCACTCTATGCCATCTACAAAATCCACCACATTCTCATATTTGGCGAGGTAACCAGTCTCAAGATGGTCTACGATATCGCTCTGCCCGCCGCTATTAAAAGCCACTGCCACACATCCGCTTGCGAGTCCCTCCACAAGTGTGCCAGGCAGAGTCTCGTAGTGCGAGGTAGAGAGCACCACATCGGCTTGGGCAAACAGTCGTCCAACTCGTTTGCCGGGAATTACGCCAAGATATGTATAATCGATGCCCAACTCCTCGAGCAAATCGTGATTGCGAATATCGCCATACAAGAGCAAGTGACACTTTGCAGCCAACCCGGGCTTAGTGGTAGCCAAGCACTGAGTGGCGCGGATGAGATTATCGAAACCCTTCACCGCATCGTCGAGGCGGGCTGCTCCCATTATAAGCACCGACTTGCCCTCATCGATACCCAACGTGCCATTGCTGCGGCGCACATAGGAGAATTGCTCTATCGGAAAGGCATTAGGAATCACCTCCACATCGGCGTGGCACATAAGGCTGCTTTTGCGGCAACGCTCAGCAAGCCAATTGCTCACCGCCACAAATTTTATCTTGTTTTTGGCATATAGTTTTCGCTTTTCACGCTGCACTTGGGTAGAAAGGTCTTTGTCGGCAGCCATCGAACCCAGATAAGGGCAGTTGTTGCATTCGCCCATATATTTGGTGCAATCGTGGGCATGGTGGCAGATTCCGGTGCAATTCCACATGTCGTGCATCGTCCACACTATCTTCTTGCCCTTCTGCGCCAGTCGGGCTATCGAGCGCAGCGACAGAGCGCCTTGGTTGATCCAGTTGATGTTCACCACATCAGCCTCCTTCACCCAAGGGTGATTGCTGATGTCGGCGCCCCACTTGGCAGTGTCAACCATAAACAAGCGTTCGCGAGAGAACCCGTTGTGCATAAATATCTGTAGCCGCTCAGCAAGAAAGTTCACCTTGTCACGCACATAACTTGCATAGCACCCCACATTATCGTCTACATCCTGCGAGGAACAGGTGAGCACAAGCATGCGCGCATCGTGTCCGGCACACCGCAACGCCACCATCAACCGATGCGACACGATGGCTGCACCGCCCTGAGTGTGACTCTTGCAAACTATTACAATCTTCATCTTCCTTATTGAATTTATATTTTCGTCCGGCTATCGCTTTCTTCCGAAGTCGGCTGGTATCTCACCCCATTTGTCAGTTTCCCACTTGATGAGCCTGTTATGGTAACAATTATTTTGCAACCATTGTTCTGCACGACGAATCACCTCAAACAGCGAGTGATTGCTGCTTGTTTCCTCTATCGTGGTCTTGCATTTGCGAGCGCGCACCCAAGCGAGCGCCGTGCGGCTGTCGCTATATATGGCAGGGCACTTGGGGTCGTTGTGAAACAACGCCAAGGCATGCACAATAGCAAGAAACTCACCTATGTTGTTGGTGGCAAGTGGTTCGAATTTCTTATGAAAAAGTTGGAGTCCGGTGTGAATCTCCACGCCCTGATATTCCATGTGTCCGGGATTTCCACTGCAGGCGGCATCCACACAGATACTTCCCGGCAAAATCTCAGGTATGGCATCATAATTCACCACCTTGTTGGGACCCGACGCCAAAGCACGAATGATGCTCATATCGGTGTCTTGACCTTCGCGGAATGCTCTAACGGCGCTCTCTTGGCTATCATAAGCCTTAAATTTGGCTCCAGGGAAGCCCTTTACGCGCATTTCACATTCCTCCCACGACTCGCATATCCCAGGCTCGGTGCCTGTCCAAACCACATACCATTTACGGTTATTACCCATGAATAATCATTTTTCTATACTATACAAAGATAGTAAAGATAATGCAAACGAGAGCAATACAATATAAAAGATTTCATTTTTACGGCGAAGATGTATATCCATTCCAATCAGCCACGGCACGATGCACGCCCAAATATTTCAACTTCCGCGAAACTATTGTATAACTTGCCAAATCCACTTAAATTTGCACTGATATTTTTTAACATTCTGCCCCGTGGCAGCAACAAGCGCTATTAAACTATGAAACCGATTTTCCTGATTGGATATATGGGATGCGGCAAGACAACCCTTGGCTCTGCCTTAGCCGAAACAATGCACGTGCCTTTCATCGACCTCGATGACCTCATCGAGCAACGACAACACAAATCGGTGCGCGAAATATTTGCTGAAATCGGCGAAAACGGGTTTCGCCAACTGGAGCGCAGCACCTTGCTCAACGTGGCACTCACCACCGAAGCAATAGTGGCTTGCGGTGGCGGCACACCCTGCTACGCCGATAATATGGCACTGATGAATCAGCACGGCACCACCGTACACCTCACCACAAGCATCGACCGGCTTACGACACGGCTCACCTTGCCTGAGCATAAAGCCAAGCGCCCGCTTATAGCAAACAAAAGCGACGACGAGATTCGCCAATTCATCAGCGACGCTCTCGCCACACGCCTACCATTCTACAATCAGGCATCGCTGCAATTCGATTCCACCGACATCGAGACTGCCGAAGCCACAGCAATCCGCGCCGAGCAACTGAAGCAAACTCTTGCCGACAAACACCTGCTGTAATCACTTTTTTTACAGATATTAACCCGATTCGGTCATTAGGGCTTGGACGGGTTTCGGAATTTTAGAAGCGCGGATTTTATGGGGATTTCAGCGCTGTCGGAAAACGCTCGTCAGTAGGGATGTGGCATGCCACATCCGCATAATACGTTGGTATTTAATCCATTATCACCACTTATACGCGAACACATTCCCGACAGATGATGATTTTTTTTCACGCAGATGCCCGCAGATTAATCAGATTACGACTCCGCCACCCCCGAATCACAGAAAAATCCCCAACCAACTATTTGGTAAACCGAATAATATTAGTAACTTGCGGAAGTAAACCAATTTCGGGGCATCACACCGACCACAACAGGCGCCCCAAAACCCGCAACACCACAACCATAAAACTACGGCTAAGCATATTATTCACGATGGTGGCAGCGACCGTAATCACGGCGCTCGCCCACACCTCACCCGTGCTTGGCAACGGGGCGGTGGGCATCGATTACGAGTATAACCTGCG
>CAJLWM010000030.1 GCA_905210415.1 uncultured Prevotellaceae bacterium | reverse complement strand
TCTTTATCATTTTCTTCATCAGCGCAAAATCAATTGTTTTCATCGCTTGGGCGCAACTACACAAATAGCGCCCAACAATCTATTATATAACGTACTGACAACCATTAATAGTATATTAGTTAAAAGTTTTTTATAAATGCACGTTTGAAACAACGAAGATGTAAAAAAAGCATAAACGATATTAATCATTCGCAAAAATGGGCAAACAGCCTTTGCCAACAACCAAATTTAAGTATATATTTGCCTTTGGTAAATAAAATAAATCTAACTGGAGGAATTATAACAATGACCCTGCCATTAAAACATATCTTCGTTGTAGCCGTAATGTGCGTATTGTCATTACCACTATCGTCACAGGTGCGCCGCATGTGCATCGAGAATCCCACTCGACACAACCACCTAACATACGTCAACGTCTATGAATATGATTATGTGGACATTCAGCCACAATTTCCTGGCGGCGAACGAGCATTGATGAATTTCATCAACAAAACCCGCGAATATCCATATCACGCCTATCACAATCGCATTCAAGGCCGAGTGGTGTGCAGCTTCGTGGTGAATGTAGACGGCAGCATCACAAACATCGAGGTGATTAAGGGCGTAGAAGAATCGCTCAACCGCGAGGCGGTGAGAGTGATCAGCGAAATGCCCAAGTGGCACGTGGGGCGCCTTGGCGGCGAGATTGTGCCTGTGCACTGCATCCTCCCTATCGCATTCCGGCGATAGCCATCTTCTTGAAAATCATCAAAACAATATATCTTGATGCGAAAAAACGTGTTTTTTTCGCATTTCTTTTTTCAGCCCTATTCCTCTTTTCGCTCTGCCGGATTTACAACCGTAGCCACTATGTGACACCCACACACAACCATGCCGAGCGTATATAAAAACACGCCGCCTCGTGAAACGAATCACGAAGCGGCGATCTATGTTCAATATCTCTATATTTCAGAATTACTTCACGAGAGAAGCTGGATCGAGGTTCTTACCTTCAATATCCTTGAAGTATTTGTAAGTACCCACCTTGAGTTCAGCTGTAGCAGCCTCATCAGCTATGATGATAGCCTTGCGGTGCAATTGAAGAGCACTGATAGTCCACATTTGAGTTACAGCACCTTCCACACCTGCTTGAAGAGCACGTGCCTTGTTGTGGCCGTTCACGATGATCATCACGCTCTTAGCGTTCATGATAGTGCCAACACCAACAGTAAGTGCAGTCTTAGGCACCTTGTTTACATCGTTGTCGAAGAAACGAGAGTTAGCGATGATAGTGTCAGTAGTGAGTGATTTCTGACGAGTGAGCGAAGTGAGTGATGATCCTGGCTCATTGAATGCGATGTGACCGTCAGGACCAATGCCACCCATAAACAAATCGATGCCACCTGCTGCAGCGATGCGTGCTTCGTAGCTTGCACATTCGGCTTCGAGGTCTGCAGCATTACCGTTAAGGATGTTTACATTTTCCTTCTTGATATCGATGTGGCTGAAGAAGTTGTTCCACATGAATGAGTGATAGCTTTCTGGGTGTTCCTCAGGAAGGTTGCAATATTCGTCCATGTTGAAGGTAACAACATTAGCAAACGATACCTTACCAGCTTTGTTGAGCTCGATAAGCTTCTTATACATACCAAGAGGTGAGCTACCTGTTGGACAGCCAAGCACGAAAGGCTTTTCTGGAGTTGGATTTGCTTCGTTGATACGAGATGCTACATAATTAGCAGCCCATTCCGACACTTTGTCGTAATCTGGTTCAATGATTAGTCTCATAATTAATTATTACGTTTTTATATCAGGTTTATTTTCTATACAAAAGATTGCTTTGTAGCGCCTATTGATGCACCTCTACAAAGGTAGTCAATAAAAATGCAATTACATAGCGAACAGGGCAAATAAATCATACTTTTTTTGCCCTGATGCGCTTTTATTCTCTTTTCGGTGACGCGTCTCCGTTTGGCACGCCAACCGTCCGACATGCTCTTATTTACGACGCTTTGTAGTCTTCTTGGCGCCGTTCTTCTTTCCACGAGAAGCTGAACCTCGGTGCGACGACGAAGCTGAACCTCGGTGCGACGACGAAGCCGACTTCTTGTGTCGCTTGCTTCTTTGCTCATCGCGCTCCTGACGCTTGCGCTGACGTTCGGCTGCCCTCTCAAGTCGCGATTGCGACACCTTGATAGGCTCCTTATCGATGCGGTGTGTACCCACAGGATGCTTTTCGTCGATCAACGCGAAATCCACAAGCTTGTTAGGCAAGTCGGCACGGGCAATCTGCACAGTCACCTTATCACCAAGCATATAGCGATGATTGCGACGGCGTCCGAGCAAGCAGTAGTTCTTCTCATCGAGTTCGTAATAGTCGTCCTCAAGATCGCGGATTGGCACAAGACCCTCGCACATGTTTTCGTCGAGTTCCACATACAAACCCCACTCGGTAACGCCCGAAATCTTACCAGTGAACACCTCGCCAAGTCGTTCGCCAAGATATTCCACTTGCTTGTATTTTATTGATGCACGCTCGGCATTAGCAGCCAATTGCTCCATATCGCTTGAGTGCTTACATTCTTGCTCAAGATGCTCGGCATTCACACTGCGTCCTCCAGCTAAATAGCGGTCGAGCAAGCGGTGAACCATCATATCAGGGTAGCGACGGATTGGCGATGTGAAGTGAGTGTAATACTCAAACGCCAAACCATAGTGACCCACATTCACCGTGCTATACACGGCCTTTGCCATTGAGCGGATAGCGAGCATGGCAAGCATATCTTCCTCTGGCCGACCCTTGATGTCGGTGAGCAACTTGTTTATCGAGCGGTTAACTTCATACATCGAACCATTCACCTTCACCTTGTGGCCGAAACGCATAGCGATGTCGGCGAAGTTTTGCAACTTGTCGGCGTTAGGCGATTCGTGTATACGATAGACAAACGCCTTAGCAGCACGCTTCTTAGGCACGATACCGATAGCCTCTGCCACCTTTCTATTAGCCAAAAGCATAAACTCTTCCACAAGCTTGTTGGCATCCTTCGATTCTTTGAAGAACACATTGATAGGACGTCCGGTGCTGTCGATATCGAAACGCACCTCCATGCGATTGAATTCCAACGAGCCATTAGCGAAACGCTCGGCACGAAGTTTCTTAGCCAGGCGGTCGAGCGTAAGTATCTCTTCGCGATAATCGCCCTCGCCTGTTTCAATTATGTTTTGAGCCTCCTCATAGGTGAAGCGACGGTTACTCTTGATCACTGCGTGGCAAATATCCACTTTCTTCACTTGCGCATCGTCGTCCATTTCCACAATCACCGAGTGAGTGAGTTTTTCCTCATCGGGGCGTAGCGAGCAGATGAAGTTGCTCAAGCGCTCTGGCAACATAGGTATGGTGCGGTCAACCAAATACACCGATGTGGCACGGCTTTCAGCCTCAGTGTCGATGATGTCGCCCTGACGCACATAATGTGTTACGTCGGCAATGTGTATACCCACTTGCCAAAGTCCGTTGTCGAGTTTTTGTATTGAGAGGGCATCGTCGAAGTCCTTCGCATCGCGAGGGTCGATGGTGAATGTCACCACATCGCGCATGTCGCGGCGCGACTTTATCACCTCTGGAGTGATACCCGGATCTATCTTATTGGCAGCCTCTTCCACCTCGGCTGGATAGACGTATGGCAGGCCAAACTCGGCGAGGATGGCATGCATTTCCACGGTGTTGTCGCCCGACTTACCCAACACATCCACCACTTCGCCCATAGGCGAATTGGCTGTCTCTGGCCAATCTACAATCTTCACAACGGCCTTTTCGCCTGTCTTTCCGTCTTTCAACAAATCTTTTGGAATGAAGATGTCGGTCGCAAGAAATTTGCTGTCGGTAATCAAGTGTCCGAAATAATCGCCAACCTTCAGCGTACCGATAAACACTTGCTCCTTGCGCTCAAGGATTTCAAGCACCTCGGCCTCTTCTGGCTCGTTGGCACGCTTAGCACAGATGTGTACACGCACTTTATCGCCATTGAGGGCATGCTTTGAGTGACGCTCAGCCACGAATATCGATTCTCCGTCGCCCGAATCGAGCACCACGCTATTCTTGCCATTGCTGCGGCGAACGAAAGTGCCGGTATTCACCACATTGCGCTCTACCACCTTAAACTTGCCCGGAGTGGTCTCTTTCAAGACTCCCTCTATGGCGAGTTCTTCTATAATCTGCACCACCATTGCACGTTCGAATGGCGTATCGGCACCAATAGCCGAAGAAATCTGCTTATAATTGTAAGGAATTGCCTTTTCGCTATTGAAGAAATCCATCACTTTTGCCTCCATGGCCGATTTCTCCATCAAATCATCTACGTCTTGTCTTTTTCCCATATATTTTCCTTATTATTTTTCTATGGCTTTCGCCACGCTTTTTGGGGTTACTATTCACAAAAATAACACCTTATCTTGATATTTTCATCATTTTGAGGCTTCTATTCACACTTTTTTCCCACAGGACACAACTCTTGTGCCCTTATATAACAAAAAAGCTGCTCTCCTCTCCGAGGAAAACAGCTCCAAACTCTTTAGTTTACTGTTGTATAAACTTACTTAACTTCAGCAGCAGCTACAGTGTCAGCAGCAGCAGAGTCAGTTGCAGCAGAATCAACGTTTTCAACTACAGCAGAATCAGTAGCAGTAGTGTCAGCAGTTTCAGCCTTTTCAGCGTTACCGCAAGAGAACAATGATACGCTGAATACAACAGCAAGTAATAAAACTAACTTTTTCATTTTCTTAAAAAATTAAAATAATAAAACAATATTGTTATGCTTCAAAAACGATGCAAATTTATAACAAATTTTTCATCCGCAAGCATTTTTGCAAATAATTTTTTATTTCAGTGCTTTTATTTTCTTCAACCAGTAAGCCAAATTCCCAAAATTTTAACCCCTAAAACTCTATAAATCAGCGGTTTTATATTTTAAAATTCGACTTTTTACCCAATTGTTAAATATTGTTATTTCAACAGACTCCGATTAAACCATCGTATTTTTGGCATTTTCTGCCAATCTGTCAACCCTGAAAAAAAGTCATTATTTATAGAGGAATCGCTTGATGCTTCGCTTAGGTGTTTTCTCAAATTCGCATGGGGTAATCTCGATTTTTGAGATTTGCTCGTATGGAGCCACAATCTTATTCACCTCTTTGCGGATTTGCTCCATCACCTCAGGCAATTGCTCACGCTTAGTGCCAAGGTTGTCCATAACCTCATAGTCAGGATATACCAATGCCACAAATTTACCATTGCGTTCCACCACAAGGCTCTCGGTAACATACACCATATTATTGAGTTTTGCCTCAATTTCTTCTGGATAGATATTCTGACCGTTTGCGCCAAGGAGCATAGTCTTGCAGCGTCCCTTTATAAACAATGTGCCATCTGGATTGAGTGTACCCATATCGCCGGTGTGCAGCCAACCGTCGTCGTAGAGCACCTTGTCGGTAGCCTCCTCATTCTTGAAGTAGCCCTTCATCACATTCTTACCCTTCACGCATATTTCGCCTGGGATGTTTTCTGGGTCTTCACTAAGAATCTTGCATTCCATAAGTCCTGGCAATACACGGCCCGAAGAATGTGGCACAAATTCACGCCATGGAGTGTGGCTGATGAGAGGTGCGCACTCGGTCATACCATAACCAACGGTAAATGGGAACTTAATCTTTACCAAGAAGTCTTCCACCTCAGGATTGAGTGGAGCACCACCGATAATCAATTCCTCAAACTCACCGCCGAATGCATCAACAAGCTTCTTGCGGATTTGCTCATAGATTTTCTTATCAACGTATGGAATATTGAGCGCCCAGCGCATCATGTTCTTGTTGATCAAAGGTACAATCTGCTTGCGATATACTTTCTCAAGAATCAATGGCACCGACACTATCAAGTGTGGCTTAATTTCTTGCATAGCCTTAATCAAAATCTTTGGCGAAGGAATGCGACCAAGCAGAGTGACGTGTGTTCCCACACACAATGGCACCAAGAGGTCGAATGCACAACCATAGGCGTGCGCCAATGGCAAGAACGACACCGAGGTGGTGCCACGATAGTGCAACTTCGATGCGATACCATACTCGGCATTGCCGGTAATGTTGGCGCAAGTGATCATCACCCCCTTGCTATAGCCAGTTGTTCCAGAGGTGTAGTTGAGAATCACCACGTCCTCGTCGGCAATATCGGCATAATGAATATCGTCTAATGAATAACCGTTAGGATAAGCAGTTGCGAAAAGCGCCTCGCGCTTCGCAAACACATCCTCAACGTTTTCGCCTTCTTTTTGGGCAAACACTTCAAGAGTTTCCACCGACACGGCAGCACGAATATTGCGCAGCGAGTCAAACTCAATAGTATCCCAAATAGCCTTTGTACAGAAAAGTATCACAGCCTCCGAGTGGTTGACAATGTGCTGCACGTCGAAGGGGTTAAATTCTTGCAAGATTGGCACGATAGTGGCGCCATAGGTCATTGCAGAAATCATCACTGTCACCCACTTGCTGGTGTTCTTACCAATCAAGGCAATCTTGTCGCCCTGCTTGATGCCCAAAGCGCGATACACCTCGTGCATCTTTGCAATGTTGGTAGCAAAGTCAGCATAGGTCATAGTGTTGTTTGCACCATAATCGGTGAGCGCAGGCAATTCTGCGTTCTCCCTAAACGATTTCTCGTAGATCTTAATTATGTTTTCTCCCATATTTTGCATTTTAGATTTTGCAAAGTTAACTCAAATAGATAGAACTATTGCACAATTTCGCCAAAAGTATGCATTTTTAGCGCCAAAAACTTAATCTACGAGGATTTACAAGCCGAGAGCAGGCTGTTTAACCCATTTCGGGCATTAGGGCTTGGTAGGATTTCGGAGTTTTAGAAGATCAGATTTTGATTGATTTTTAATGAGTAACAGAATGCTCATCTCGGGATTATCTGGCATTTGTCTCACCACCGCCACGACCAAGCACCTCAATAATGTCGGCATACACCTCAGTGACGTAGCGTTTTATCTGATTGCGGTCTTCCCAAAGGCGAGTGCGCAGCTTGCCCTCAACATACATTTGTGTGCCTTTCCGCACATATCGCTCCACAATCTCGGCATTGCGTCCCCAAGTCACCACATTGTGCCATTCCACACGCTCCGTCGTCTCATTGCCGTTGCCCGTGGGAAAGCGCTCGTTGGTGGCAAGCGTGAAAGTTGCCATAGTCTGCCCTGGTTGCGGATAGCGCATATCTGGGTCTTTGCCCACACGCCCCAAAAGTATCACTTTATTTACCGACATAGCTTTATACTGTGTTTCGTTGTTCTATTAAATATTCTTTTTTCGTTAATCACCTCGCCATAGCGAGATTTTACTTATCCAAAGATAACGAAAAATCGCAATAACACAAAATGGGCAGCCGCGGTGATTCGAGGCTACCCATATTTATGTTTTTTCTCAATGTCTATATTAGAGCACCCGCTTCAAGCGAGCGACAAACTCGTCGGCATCGGCCTTTGTGATGCACAAAGGTGGCAACAAACGGAGCACATTTGTGCCCGAAGCACCGGTGAACACGTGCTGCTCTTTGAGCAATCGTGTGCGCAACTCCTTTACTGGCTCCTCAAATTCAAGACCAATCATCAGCCCACGGCCTCGCACTTCCTTGATTTGCGGTATCTGCTTCAGCATTCCTATCAGATATTCGCCCACCTCTGCGGCATTCTGCACAAGATTCTCTTTCTCAAAAATTTCAAGCACAGCTATCGCTGCAGCGCAACCAAGGTGATTACCGCCGAATGTGGTGCCAAGTTGTCCGTAAGCCGGCTTAAACTTAGGGCTGATAAGCACTCCCGCAAAAGGATAACCATTGGCGATGCCCTTTGCCATAGTGATCATATCTGGCTTGATGCCCGAATATTGATGCGCAAAGAATTTGCCTGTGCGGCCGTAGCCCGATTGAATCTCGTCGAGTATCAACACTGTGCCATGCTTGTCGCACTCCTCGCGAAGGGCTTGCAGAAATTCGTTGGTTGGTATCTGCACACCGCCAACGCCCTGGATGCCCTCGATAATCACCGCGCACACATCATCGCTTGCCAACTCGCGGCGAACGGCTTCTATATCGTTGAGTGGCACAAATGTCACATGGTGGTTGTCGTTGATTGGCGCCACAATCTTAGGATTGTATGTTGCTTCCACAGCCAGCGATGTGCGTCCGTGGAATGCCTTGCTGAATGCCACCACGCGCTTTCTGCCATTGTAGAACGACGCCAACTTCAACGCATTCTCATTGGCTTCGGCACCTGAATTGATAAGAAACAACTGATAATCGTCGTAGCCGCATGCCGCACCGAGTTTCTCGGCAAGACGTTGCTGCAAACCATTAATCACCGAGTTGCTATAAAACACCAGGTTCTCGGCTTGGCGCTTCAATGCCTCTACATAGTGTGGGTGTGAGTGCCCCACCGAAATCACGGCATGACCTCCATAAAGGTCAAGATATTCTGTTCCATTGCTGTCGTAGGTGTGGCAACCAACGCCTTTCACTATCTCGACGTCGAACAATGGATATACATCAAACAATTTCATTTTTCCTTCGTTTTTTCTTCTTTTTAAACCATCTATCAAAATGCCGATGCCTTAAGCATCAATCCACAGCGCTCGTCAAGGCCGAACATCAGATTCATATTTTGCACGGCTTGACCCACTGCGCCTTTGAGCAGGTTGTCGATGCACGATATCATCAGCAATTGATCTTCATATTTCTCTACATACACCACAGCCTTGTTGGTATTCACCACCTGCTTCATGTCAGGGCTCTTTGTGGTGAAATGCGTGAAGGCTGCATCGGCATAATAGTCGGCATACACCTGTTGCACTTCTTCTATCGAAGCGTCGCACTTGGCATAAGCGGTGACATAGATGCCACGCGCAAAGCAGCCGCGCTGCGGAATGAAGAGCACTCTGCCATCATAGCCAGGCTGCAACTCTTGAATAGTCTGGTTGATTTCAAGCAGATGCTGATGGCGGAAGGTTTTATACACCGATATATTGTCGTTGCGCCACGAATAGTGTGTGGTAGCGCCCGGCTTCTGACCAGCACCTGTGCTGCCAGTAATGCCATTGACATGTATGTCGCCGCTTATCATCCCAGCCTTGAAGGCTGGCAGAAGCGCCAACTGTATGCAGGTGGCAAAGCAGCCAGGGTTTGCCAAATGATTGCAATTCTTCACCGCCTCGCGATGGGTTTCGGGCAATCCGTAGACATAGTCGTGCTCTGGCGATGCTATGCGGAAGTCTTGTGCAAGGTCGATAATCTTCACATTCTCAGGAATCGTATGTTCCTTCAGGAATGCCTCGCTCTTGCCATGGCCGAAACAGAAAAACACCACATCGACCTTGTCAAAAGGCATCTCGCTTGTGAATGTCATCTCTGTGTCGCCAAGCAATCCCTCGTGCACATCATACATCTTATTGCCGGCATTGCTCTCCGAGTTGGCAAACACAATTTCCGCCTCAGGGTGCTGCAATAGCACGCGTATCAATTCGCCACCAGTATATCCTGCGGCTCCAAGTATTCCTACTTTTATCATTTCGTCGTAGTTAAATATCTGCGTGTCGGTTTCAATTAACGTTTCTCATCTGGATGCGCAAGATAATAAGCACGCAATGCTGTGCTGCTCACCTTGATAAAGCCCTTGGCATCTTCCGACGACCAAGCCTTGGCTGTTTCGCCATATTCGCCGAGCTGGTTCTTCACCAAGTCGTTTGGAGAATCCACTCCCATTGTTTGGAAGCAATAAGGACGCAATTCAAGTGTCACCTCGCCAGTGACATTGCGTTGCGAACTGGTGAGCATAGCCTCGATGTCTGGCATCACTGGTTCGAGATATTGACTTTCGTGCAAGAACATACCATACCAGTTGCTCACCTGGTCTTTCCAGTATTGTTGCCACTTAGAGAGTGTGTATTTCTCCAAGAAACGGTGCGCACCGATAATAAGCATTGGCGCAGCGGCTTCAAAGCCCACACGACCCTTGATGCCAATGATGGTGTCGCCCACATGGCAATCACGACCGATGGCATAAGCGGCGCCTATTTCCTCCACGGCTTGTATTGCGGCAATCTTGTCGTCGTAGTGCTTGCCGTTGACACTCACCAATTCGCCCTTTTCAAAGCCGAGTTTCAAAGTTTCAGGCTCTTGCTTTGTAGGGTGCTTCAAATAAGCCGATTCTGGCAAGCCTTGGGTAGAGTCGAGAATCTCACCACCGCAGATTGATGTGCCCCAGATGCCCACATTATATGAATACTTCAACTTGGTGAAATCGGCAAAGAAGCCATGCTCGTTGAGGTAATCAATCTCCTCTTGGCGCGAAAGGTTGCCATCGCGGGTGAGTGTGATGATTTCCACGCCAGGAGCCATCACCAAGAATGTCATATCGAAACGAATCTGGTCGTTGCCTGCTCCTGTAGAACCGTGCGCAATGGCGTGCGCTCCTATTTCGTTGGCATAGCGTGCAATGGCAATTGCTTGAAATATACGCTCGCTGCTCACACTGATAGGATAGCAATTGTTGCGAAGCACATTGCCATATACCATATATTTAAGCGACTTCTCATAATACTCGTGCGTAACGTCGAGTGTAACATACTTCACCGCGCCCAATTTATAGGCATTTTCTTCGTTGGTTTTCAACTGCTCGGCGCTAAATCCGCCAGTGTTGGCACATGCCGCATACACTTCATAGCCATCATTGGCAAGTTTCATCACTGTATATGATGTGTCAAGGCCTCCCGAAAAAGCCACAACTACTTTCTTCTTTTCCATTTCGATACTTTATTATAATTAGTGAGTTTATTTGTTTCTTTTCTCAATTTTCGCTGCCACCTTCGCTGGTGTGCTCTGCAGGGTCGTAAAGCATACCCGTGCATAGGCATTTCGAACCGCCATAGCGCTGCAATATATCATAGTTGACACAGTTTTCACAACCACGCCAAAAAGCCTCATCATCGGTCAACGATGGGAATGTGACTGGACGATAGCCCAACTCGCTATTCATCTTCATCACCGCTTCGCCAGTAGTAAGGCTGAAAATCTTTGCATCCGGAAACATCTCGCGCGACAAGTCGAAAATGCGATGTTTGATGCGCTTAGCCAATCCTAAGCCCCTAAATTCGGGAGCGACAATCAGACCCGAATTTGCTACAAACTTCTTGTTGCTCCAGCATTCAATGTAGCTAAAACCGGCAAATTTGCCATGATACAATGCCAGCACCGCCTTGTGCTCACACATTTTCTGTATCACATACTCAGGCGAACGCTTTGCGATACCTGTTCCGCGCACCTTTGCAGCCTCGGTAATAGTAAAAAGTATTTCATCTACATAGCGCTTGTGGTCGGAATTCGCCACAACAATTTCAATTTCTTCTGAATTGATCATCTCGTTCTTGTAAATAATAATTGTCTTGGTTTATACTCGTTTTCCTATTGATATATTAACGCTTATGCGACACACCCATTCGTTTTCACGAAAGGTGTATCGCTTATCGTTTTTTTACCTTAATGTCTTTAATTGGAGTCAGCGTTTAGTCATGAGCGAAGTAGTTGCCCCCACATACGCTGTTTTTGTTCATTTAGAATATCGTGCACTGTCAGCCGGTAAAAGCACCAGCCCTTCTCAGTTTTGATTAGTCAATCTCACCTATCTCAGGGATGATTGCCGACAGAGCACGCGCGGCTCGTCGGTGAGTGACACCCTCTCGCAGCACCGCAAACACTGTGTTTGCTCCTGCTATAGTGCCCAAAATTTCGTCGAGGTTCGACATGTCAATATCGTAGGCAAGACCACTGGCATAGCCGTTTCGGGTCTTAATCACAGCAAAGTTTCCTGAAAAATCCAGCGATAGCATGCCCGACTGACCCAAAGTCCGCTCGCCCTCTATCTGTGGGGCCATGCGTGGCTCATAGTTGTCGGCCATCACATACATGTATGCGCCTTGCTCGTTTGCAACCTTTGTGATTCGCAACGCTTTCAAGTCACGCGACAGCGTAGCCTGCGTAACATGCACGCCCTCATCAGACAATAGTTTTGCCAAATCTTCTTGGCATCCAACTACATGCTCTCTGATAAGACTCTTTATCAATTGCAATCTCACTTTTTTCTTTTTCATCTCTTAGCTCCTTTGCTATTTTTATCAATATGATGCAAATTTAATAAGTTTTTTCAAAAATCTCCTCTAATTGACCTATTAATGTGTATTTTTGACCATAAAATTTATTAAAACAGGCTTTTTGTAGACAAATTGTAACATTATGAGTCTTTCTTTCTGCTTTCCAATCCATTCATCCGATTGGCAACACATCTTTTTGGGCAGTAACGTGAGGCAAGTATCGCTTCATCAGAGGGATAAGCACAACATACATTGACATGGTGAGCACCAGACACGCGCTTATGCGCCACCATCCTCGTGGCAAAAATTGGCGCAACAGCAGGTCGAGCAATTGATATATTATCTGGTGTGTGCAGAGTATCATTATTGAATACCTGCCCCAATATGTCACCACAGGAATGTGACCAATTTTCTTGGCAATAAATATTGTCATCAGCGTTCCCACCACGCCGCAGATGTGCGCTGTGGTGTAGCACCCCGCGAAATAGTTTGAGCGATAATCGAGCGGATAGGCAAGCCACATCAGCAAAGGCACACAGGCTATCACCACCCACCACAGATAGCGGTCGAAGCGCCACCCTTCATACATCACATGGGTCTTACGATTGAGTATGTAGCCCAATGCGAAAAACGGCATCGATGTGAGCGCTGTGTCGAGATAGCAATATATGTTAAATCTATTGTAACTCAGCATCATACCCGCCATGCCACACAGCACCGACAAACCCGCGATGATATAAGTGGAATGCCATCGTATCTTGAACGCCACCATATACATAATGTAAAATATCAGATTCACCTCAAACAAGCAGAGCAAAAACCATATTGCCGTGTCGGGGAACAACTCCAACACCACAGCGTTGTGCAATTCCTGCCATAGCGTGAAGGTGGGACGATACATCAATATCTTTACGCCATATTTATATAGCACCTCTGGCAACAAAAGCCCCAGCGTGACGAAGAAAAACAGGAATGGTATCAGTAATTTGTTGATTTTGCGCTTCAAGAACCCGAAAAAATTCTCATACTGCTTGAAGAACACACCCGAAAGGAAGAAATACAGTGGCATTCTGAAGCATTTCAGCACGCTGTCGTATGGCAAACTGGTGCGATAAAACGCCAATATGTGCGACAGCACCACAAGCAAAATGCAGAAGCCTTTTGCCAGGTCGATGTATTCTATACGTTGCTTTTTACCTGTTTGAATCACAATCTTATTTGTTTTGTTAGCAGCCTGTAGCCAAAGCCCTCGCTTTTCCCGATATGCTTATCTGTCTGCAAAGTTACTAATAATTATTGACATACACACCGATATACAAAAAGGCTGTGCCATAGCATCACTGCTAAAGCACAGCCCCGCCATTTAAACCTATTCGGGCAATATGACCGATTTGGGTTAATGATGGCTACCTATATATCTTTGTTATGGGTTATTTTTAGTTTTCTTTTCAGTTTTCTTCGCCGTTGTGGCTTTTGCCTTGGTCTTGCTTGCAGTGGTGCGCGCGCAAGCCTTGCGAGTGACAGGTTTCTTTTTAGGCTTCACCACCACCGGCTCGCTCACCATCTCAAGCACTTGCACTGTGCGTGCAGGCAGATAGAGTTTCAGCCATCCCAATCCGTGCTCGCCATAGAGAGCATCGTCTTCGGTGAAGTGATGCACCGTGCTATCAATATTGCCATAACCGCCATATTTAGCGTCGTCGCTATCGAGCACACCTGCATATTCGCCTATTGGCACCAATATGCCGTAGTCAGAGAGCGAGCGGTTAGGGCTGAAGTTAAACACAAACAGATATTTGCCACGACTATACGCCAGCACTTGGTCGTCGTCTTTCTCCCAACGCTTCTCCACTGGCAAAGCCTCAAACTTCTTGATGCCAGCAATCAGGTGCACCATATCGTTGTCGAATGCATTGAGGAAGCGGTATTTCAGGTCCTGACGGTCAACGAGCGACCATTGGCGACGGGCATACTTATGCGACCAGCCATTGCCTTCGCGAGGGAAGTCGATCCACTCAGGGTGACCAAATTCATTACCCATAAAGTTGAGATAACCGCCATTGATAGTAGAAGCGGTGACCATGCGTATCATCTTGTGGAGCGCCATGCCACGGTCTACCGTAGCATCGTGGTCGCCCACCATCATGTGCCAATACATAGCGCTATCAATCAAGCGGAAAATCAGAGTTTTGTCGCCCACGAGCGCTTGGTCGTGACTTTCGGCATAACTGATTGTCTTTTCGTCGGCGCGGCGGTTGGTAAGTTCCCAGAATATCGAAGTAGGATGCCAATCCTCGTCTTTACGCTCCTTGATGGTCTTAATCCAATAGTCAGGAATACCCATAGCCATGCGGTAGTCAAAACCCATACCGCCCTTAGCAAACGGCAGAGCCAAACCAGGCATACCGCTCATTTCCTCGGCGATGGTGATAGCTTTTGGATTCACCTCGTGTATCAGCAGGTTGGCAAGTGTGAGGTAAGTGATAGCATTCACATCCTGATTGCCGTTGTAGTAATCGCCATATCCGCCGAACGCTTGTCCCAAACCGTGGTTGTAGTAGAGCATCGATGTCACGCCATCGAAACGAAAACCATCGAAGTGGTATTCATCAAGCCAATATTTGCAGTTAGAGAGCAAAAAGTGAAGCACCTCGTTCTTGCCGTAATCAAAGCAAAGCGAATCCCATGCCGGATGTTCGCGACGACTTGGGTCGCTATAGAAATACAAGTCGGGGGTGCCATCGAAGCGGCCAAGGCCCTCGGCCTCGTTTTTCACAGCATGGCTGTGCACGATATCCATAATCACGGCTATACCGCGAGCGTGAGCATCGTCAATAAGCGCCTTCAGTTCCTCAGGCGTACCAAATCGGCTTGATGCAGCGAAGAAGCTCGACACGTGATAGCCAAACGAGCCATAATATGGGTGTTCTTGGATAGCCATAATCTGTATGGCATTGTAGCCATCGGCTTCGACGCGAGGCAGCACATTGAGACGGAATTCCTCATACGTACCCACCTTCTCAGCGTCTTGGCTCATGCCGATATGGCACTCATATATCATCAGGGGTTGTACGTTTGGCTTAAACTTTTTCACCTTGAATTGGTATGGAGCCACGTCCCACACCTGAGCCGAGAAAATCTTGGTTGTTTGGTCCTGCACCACACGAGTGGCATAAGCAGGTATGCGTTCGCCTTCGCCGCCATCCCAATGCATGCGCAATTTATACAGATCGCCATGATGCATTTGGTCGGCATCGAGCATCAACTCCCATACGCCGTTTTCTTTCTTTTCCAACGAATAAGCCTCATATTCTCCCCAATCGTTAAACGTTCCTGAAAGGTATATAGCAGTAGCATTAGGTGCCCATTCGCGGAACACCCAGCCATCAGAAGTGCGATGTAGACCGAAATAATTGTAGGCATTAGCGAAATCGCTCAACGAGCCATCTTCGCCCACCAATTCATGTTCTTTTTTTATTACATCCTCATGGCGTCCATTGATAGCATCGGCAAATGGTTCAAGCCACGGGTCGTTCTTTATTATCGGAAGAACCTTCTTTCTCATATCAAATTTCTGGTTATTGTTACGTAACTTTAAGGCCAGACAGCACACCCAAAACGCAATGTCCAGACGCCATCGCCATTCAAGCGTACTATCTTTTTACAAAGATAGTGCAAATGAGGGAAATAAACAACTGAATGAGCAGCGAGTGCAAAGAGGCAAACATTTGTCTCTTTGCCGAGTCGCGAATGAAGACGGCGCAGCCAATCAAGTTTACTCAAATCAGCATTTTCACCAGACTCTGCAGAAACAAGACTCGGATTAGGTTTCACACCACATAGATTCAAGATGGTTTTAAGCGCAATACCACACGCCAAATACTTATGCGCTTATCACAACAATGCCTATACCAAACGTGTTGCATTGGTCTATGGATTTGCTTAAGTCTTCGGCCTAATTTCTGTTCCTCACGCCCCCAAATTTTACCAAAAATATCCACAGTGGACATCAATTTGTGTAAATCGTAAAAATCAGTACTTTACCAAATATTTTCACACTTTTATGAGGAACTTTTGATTATGAGCAGACCTTGCAATGGCGATTTTTAGAAAATGGTATGGTCATAAAATCCATTTCTGCCACGTTGAAGGTGAGCAGACGATTGGTGAGCAGTTCGCCAGTGCCAGTAATCCACTTTATCACCTCTGCGGCCTGAATTGAGCCAGTGATTCCGGGTATCACGCCAAGCACTCCCACCTCCTTGCCCGATGGCACTTGGGAGGCTTCGGGCGCCTCCGGGAATAGACAACGATAGCATGCCGACCCCGGCACATAGGTCATCACCTGACCCTCGAAGCGGAGAATCCCGCCCAAACAAAACGGTTTGCCCTCTGCCACGCACGCATCGTTTATCATATATTTCACCGTCACGTTGTCGGTTGCCTCCACTACAAAGTCGTAGCGGCGCACAAAGTCTGCCACGTTGTCGGCAGTGAGGAATATCTGATGTTTTTCAACCTTCACGTCGGGGTTGATTTGATGGATTCGCATCTCGGCAGAATCCACCTTCGCCATGCCCACATTGGCTGTGTCGTGCACAATCTGGCGCTGCAGATTTGAGCAATCCACCTCATCGCCATCCACTATACCCAACGTGCCCACACCCGCCGCGGCAAGATACATCAGCACGGGCGACCCGAGCCCACCGGCTCCCACCACCAGCACACGCGCCTCAAACAGACGGCGCTGCCCTTCGATGCCAAATTCTTGCAGCTTAATGTGTCGGTCGTAGCGCAGCATCTGCTCCGCGCTAAATTGAAAATCTTTATCCATAGCAATCGTCTAATAAAAAACACAAATGTGACTGCAAATTTATTGCATTGCAGCCACATATTCAAAATCATGTCAAAAATTATTCGCTGTATGATTATATTACATCCCGCCTGTGTTGGATCCGCCATTTGCTCCCGATGAGCTACTGCCACTACCGCCGCTCTTCACGTCATCGTTGCTGATGCTTCGCTCGGTGCGCTTCACCGTGGTCTTCAGGTCGCCAAATCGCCACGATACACTCAAATTGAAGCTTCTTATTGGAGAAACAGAGCGGCTCGAAGAGAAGAACGATTGCGAAACCACCTCGCTTCTAAAATGATGCTTGCCCTTGAACGGATTATTCACCATTAACGATACGCTCAATCGCTTGTCTTTCAAAAACGATTTGTTAGCCACCAAACCATGGAAGAAGCTGCCCGGATAGGTGTTTTGCAGGCGTTTGCTCTTAGTGTTTCCGCCCACATACACCGATACCGAAAAGTCCTTTGGCAATGTCTGCTGCATGTTCAGGTATGAGAATGCCGAGAAGCCATAAGAGTGTACACCAAGCTCTTCGCTCTTATAGTCACTATAATGGCCGTAGAAATTAATCATCACACGGGTCTTTGCCCAAGGGGTGTAATTTGCCCACAACGACATCGACAAATCTTTGCTCTTGGCTATATTGCCATAAGTTGCGCTCATCACACCGTCTTTCAACGTCTGATACAGCACAATACCATTGTTTTGGAACTCATAACCGAGCCTACAATCCATCATAAACTTTTGCACAAAACTACTAAACGACAGACCCAAGCTATGGCTCTTCTCAGTGTCGAGGTCTGGATTACCATAGGAGATGCTCGTAGGGTCGGAATTGTTCACATACGGATTTAGATATTCGATACCTGGGCGACTGATGCGCATCGCATACGAGAGTTTTAGGCTCTTTGTCATTCCCAGATTATACGAAACTAATGCCGACGGCACGATGTCGCTCATAGTTGCCGAATAGTTGCGATCGGGGCTTTGGGCATACTTCACATCCATAAATGTGTATTCATATCTTGCGCCAGCCTTTGCGCCGAAATTGCCGCTATTGAATTTGTAGTCGGTGTATGCTGCCACGATGTTGCGTAGCTGGTTGTAATGGTTCATCGGATCGTCGGTAGCCACCATCTTGCCGCTGCCATCAGCTATCCACTTAGCCACATCGCTATAGTTTTTGCGATAGATATATTTTCCGCCGAAGTCTATATAGTGCTTCTTGGCGATTGGATTGACGTAGTCTATCTGCAGCGTATGCTCCTCGGTGTGGGCATCGTTGTCGAATCGCTGGTCGACAAGGCTATATGGCACATCCACCATATCGGTGTAATATGATTCGCCCTTAGAGCCATTCGGCGAATAATCAAGGCGATAACTGAATGTGAGAAACTCATCGGCCTTCTTAAACGAACGCTGATAGTCAAAGCCCAGATTGATGTTGCCATAATCACCAGTAGAGTTGGACCTTTGATTGTAGGAATACCTCTTGTCGCCCGATAAGCGCTGCATCACGCTATTGCTAATGCCATCGTAGTTAGACTTTCCGCCATACATATTGCCCGATATGGTGAAAAGGTTGAGCGAATCGAGCTCATAGCTCGCCTCGATGCTTCCAAACATGAAATTGCCCTTCGACTTGCCTTTGCCATGAGTGCGCAGATAGCGAAATTCGTCGTTGTTATAGTCTTCTCGAAACGATTCACTCTCAGAATTTACGCTGAAATTTTTGTTGTAATGAAAGTTTGACGAAACAGTAAACTTGCCCACCTGCGCTGTGGCAAAGGCACCGCCGCCCATGTCACGATTGCCCACTCGTGCGTTAAGGCTAAGATTATATCCGCGCACCTGAGCATCTGTAGTGATGATGTTAAGCACACCGCCCACGCCTTCGGCATCGTATTTTGCACCCGGGTCGGTCACCACCACAATCTTCTTCACCGTGTTGGCTGGCATAGCGCGAAACACTTCCTTAGGATTATTCGACATCATGGTGTTTGGTTTACCGTTGACGAGCACCTTGAAATTGCTCGAACCTTTCACCTTAATATTCTCTTCGCCATCCACTGTCACCAATGGCACTTTGCGCAGCATCTCCACGAGAGTGTTTGTCTTGGCATCGGGATCGGCTTCGAGGTCATAAGTGATTTTATCTACCTCTGCCTTTATCAGCGGACGCGATGCCTCAACCACAACCTCTCCCAATAGGTTGCTTGCAGCCGACGTGTATATCTTGCCCATATCGATGCTTCGATTGGCTTCGGTAAGCACAAAATTCTTCTCCACTGGCTGCTTGCCCACTACCGCAAATGTGGCTTTGTAACTTCCAGCCGACTTCAGCGCAACATCAAACGCACCCTTTTCGTCGGTAACATCCACCTTTGCCAATGTAGATTTATTATCTTCCACGCCATACACCCTCACTGTGGCATACGGCTCACTTTCTCCGCTAAGCGAATCTATCAATACTCCCTTTATGGCATATCTCTCTTGCGCTGATACTCCAATTGTCAATGCAAACATCGCCATAGCTATGCAACATAGGCATAAAACTCGTTTACTCATTCGTCTGTGTCGTTTTTTTCAAATTTATCTATTAGACGCAGTGACAACAAAGAATATCACCACAATGCCATGTTTTTTAACAATCTTTATCACTTCTTGGTTTTAGCGTCGAAGCGGTAGCCAAACGTGAGCTGCAGATAATGGTGCAGGTAATAACCATAATATTCGTTGCGCTGATATGCGTTATATTTTTCCCAATAATAGTTGTCCTGATTGAAGATATCGTCAGCCGACAGACTTATGCGGCACTTGTTGTGGTGGAATCGGTAAGTGACACTCGCCTCGCATATCACACGATGCTTGTTCATCTCCTTCGACTGATAGCCAGAGCGATAATTATCGGCAACCTCCACCGAGAATTCAAATGGTGCTATGCTCCAGTCGGCCGACACGCCATATTTATCATACAGCGTAGTGCTATTATATGCCGCGTCGCTATATCGATATCTGCACCAATTCAGTTCATTGAATGCGCGAATCTGCAGATTATCGGTTTCGTAAGTGAATTCAAAGAGATCGTTCACTCCCAGCCTACGCTCGTGATTGAGCGATGGCACCACATTGTCGTCAAGCAGCGTCATATATCCATAGGCGCTCGCCTTACTCACCTCCAATTGGTTATTCACCCTGAAATATGCGCCCAGCCCATGATCGTAGTTCAACTTAAATTCATATATATCGCCACCCTTCACATTCACAGGTTCGGTGGTGTAGACGCCGCTCAGCGTGTTGTAGCGACACAGTGTGCTGATAGGGTTGACGTCTTTATTGTAAGATGCGCTAAAACCAAGCACTATCTGCTGGCGGAGCCACATGCGGTGATAACTGTAGGTGGCAGAATAGGCGTGAGATTTCTCAAGCAACGGATTCCCCTTCGCTATCCACAGCGGGTTGGTGGTGTTTACAAACCCCATCGTTTTGCTCATCTCTGGCGTCACGGTGGTATATGCCATCTTCAGATCCATATTGCGTACACGGCTCATTTTCCATTTCAGCAGCAACGAAGGCTCCACAATATGGCTTATGCGCACAGCAGCAGTGTCGAGCGCGCCATAACTGAAGTCTTGGCTTTCGCGCAAGGCGCGCCATTCCACCTTAGGCATTATCATCAACTTCTTCGATGGATTGTAGGTCATCTTCAGCGACATCTTATTGTCGTAAGTGTGCAGCAGACTGCGCATAGTGTTGGCATCATCTCTCGCTATTTGCGCTCCTGCAGCACCCTCCGAGCTGCCAGAGAAAGCGTTTTGCTCTTCGCGGTTGCGCTTATATTCAAAATAGTTTGTAGCATTTAGATATAGTTTCGGGGTCAACCAGTAATTCATCGTCACACCAGCCCATGTGCTCAACGCACGCTTCGGGGTGTCGTAGAATTGCTGGAGCGATTCATTCTTGCCCTCTCTGAGGTATTCCAACTCACGATTTACGTTTCGCTCCTTTTCATCGGCTGTAACTGCGGTTGCGCCTTGAAGCACAAGCGAACCCTTTTTGCCCATATAGTGCGACCATCGATATGTTGTAGACAGCTTCTTTTCTTCGGTCTCATCTACTGAAAACCTGCGTTCGCGCGTGATAAGGTGGCTATACAATACGTCGCCTGGCTTTGCCGCCATAGCAGCTTCAAGGCTGTGATATTGAAAAGCACCCGATTCATAGCCATATTTTGCGCTATTGTTTTCTATCTTTCCTCTACCTTTGTCATAATCGGCATTCACACTAAATTGAAGCATATTATTAGCGTCGGTATACATAGTGAGATACGCTTCAGCCTTGGGTTTGAGTGTATGCGTATGGTCTTTTTGGCCCGAAATATCTAATGTCCGCTCTGTGTTAGGGAGAAACGATTCGGTGTTATATCTATTATTGTTGCTTCCGTCGGAATGACCCATATTGGCACTTGCGCCCACACTATTATTGCTCATCGCGCCCTCAGTTTGCCAGTTGTGCTGATAGTTATATGAGCCATACATGCTCTTTCCGTCGCCAGCGATATTGCGATTCATACCGTTGTTCATCGTGTATTCATTATATCGGTTTAAGCTATTGGCTTGGGCATACACCATCTGAGGGTCATGGTCGCTCAATCGGCTTGCCCTGACATTGCCCGTATAACGGTCTTTGGTAGCATAACCCGCCTCAACATCGCCATACCATTTGTCGAGGAAACCCGGCTTAACCTGTATGTCGAGCACATTATCTTCATCGCCATCGTCGTGCCCTGAGCGGCGCGAGAGTTCCGACTTCTTATCATATAGTTTCATCTTCGCTGCCACCTCGGCTGGCAATTCGCCTAAAACGGCACCTCCGCCAAACATATCTTTGCCATTCATCATCAAGCGGATAGGTTTGTCGTTCCAATATAGTTTACCTTCTCTATTCTGCACGCCAGGCAACTTTCTTATCAATTCATCAAGCCTTGCGCCCTCCTTGAGTTTAAACGCTTCAGGATTAAACACCACGGTGTCGCCCGACATAGTGATGCGCGGAATGTGTCCTTTCACCTCCACCTCCTGAAGCATAAGCATGGTTGGCTGAAGTTTTATTTCGCCCAAATCGGTAGTGTCGTTCACCTCTTTTCCATAGGAATAGTCAACCTTTCTTGTCAGTTTATAACCAATCATACTGAATGTCATCAGCATACGGCCTTCCTGCCACGAGCTGAGATAAAAGCATCCTGTGCTGTCGGTTTCTGCGCCGAAATTAAATGACCATTCAGGCTTTGGCTTCACCGTGCCCTGCACTTCTGCGCCCTTGATTGGTTCGCCAGTTTCGGCATTCACCACTTTGCCCTTAAACACATCGGCACGACACACCGCCAAAGGCAGCACACACAGCATCAACACGATGCACATTTTTCCATAGTGATTTCTCATATCCCTCGAGTATTTGTTTTACACTTTATACGCACAACCGCACGTTTTGTGACAATCACAAGCACTTTTTTTATTAAAAGAACGCCTAAAAAGGCAAAAAATAGTAAAATAGAGCATTTGTTTTGAGTTTCAAGTGGTTGTGGCAGTCGTTGGCTTTAGTTGTCAGTGACAAGGAAATGAGAAAAAAGCAGATTAGAGAAGTAGAAACGCTGTCAAATCATTACCCAATGGAAACGCCCTAATAAGCATTTTTAACGGTGGCGGTTCATATTTCCCCATTCTGCGTAAGTTTTGGTTTTGCCATGCAACTCTCATAGTTTAATTTTGCACCGAACAAAAAAGTAAGAATTATGAGATGCACTTTCAAGACAGTCTTCTATGTAAATGGAAGCAAGGAGAGAAACGGAATTGTCCCTATCATGGGACGTGTGACAATCAACGGAACTATCGCACAGTTCAGTTGCAAGCAGAGCGTTACCAAGGCTATCTGGGATGCCAAGGGCAACAGAGCCATAGGCAAGAGTAAGGAAGCCAAGGAGGTGAATTTTGCGCTTGACAACATCAAGGCTCAAATCGCCAAGCATTATCAACGACTTTCCGACCGTGAGGCGTTCGTTACCGCTGAAATGGTGAGAAACGCCTATCAAGGCATAGGCACCGAATACGAGACCTTGCTCAGAGCTTTCGACAAGGAGAACGCAGCCTTTGCCAAGCGTGTAGGCAAGGACAGGGCCAAGAACACTTACAACAAGTATCTTGTGGCGAGAAAGTTCGTTGCCGAGTTCATCAAGTATCAGTACAAGCGCAGCGATATGTCCATGAATGAGCTTACCGAGGAGTTTATCCGTGACTATTGCCTTTACTTGAAAAATGTGGTAGGGCTTGCGCAGTCCTCCATTTGGATTTACTCCATACCTCTGAAACATATCGTTACGGCAGCACACTACAACGGCAAGATACCGAGAAATCCGTTTGCCATGTACCACGTTGATCCAGACCATAAGGAACGTGAGTTCTTGACCTTGGACGAGCTTACCGCCATGACTGAGATAAAGTTGGAAGACCCCAACATGGCATTTGCGAGAGACCTTTTTATCTTTGGCAGTTGGACAGGTATAGCTTTCATCGACATCAAGAACTTGACGGAAGATAACATCAGCATGGTAAACGGTGCTCCTTGGATAGTGTCCAAGCGTCAGAAGACAGGCGTACCGTTCCAAATCAAGCTGTTGGATATTCCTATGCAGATAGTTGAGAGATACAAATCTTTCAGAAACGGTAATCACTTGTTCAACATTGGCAACCTTGACAGCATCAACAAGCGCATCAAAAAAGTAGCGGTAATGTGTGGCATCAAGAAACGAGTTTCATTTCATGTCTCCCGACATAGTTGGGCTGTTTTAGCATTGGAGTATGGTATGCCAATAGAGAGCGTTAGCAAGATTCTCGGTCACACGAATATCACCACGACACAGATATACGCCAAGGTGACAAGCAGCAAACTTGACCATGATATTTCTGTCTTTGAAAGTCGAATCAAGGGGCATTTGCCTGTAATGGAAGGAATGGCATGAAAAGGACAACTATCACTATGGACGGAAATGGGATACTTTCCATTCCGTCCAACTTAGAGGAATTGTGGATGAGTGAGGGAGAGTTGGTGGATATGCTTCATGTTACCGCCCCGAAACTCAACTCTGTGATACGAGCTATATATAAAGAAGGTATGTTGTCTATGTCGGAAGTCCAATACAAGGACGAAACTTCCGTTAGTGTTTGGCAAACGCTGTATAATTTTCCTATGATAGTTGCCATTTGCTTTCGTCTCCACTCTTTTGGCGCAGCACAACTTCGTGAAGTTATCCTCAAGAGATTGTACGAAGCAAAAGAGAAAACAACTATTGTCCTGCAACTCTACGGAGAGACGAATGCCTTTTGTTGAAAATGGTCGTATCTTTGACGCTTCGGTTGTTCACTGTCGTATTGACTTATTGACGCACTGATTCACTGTCGTATAGAAATGCACTTGTAATGTGATAAAGATGTATCCATGCAAAGAATAGTGTAAGCATATATACATTGATGTCATACGTTTTACATATTTATCGTATGACATATAAAACGTATGACATGCAGGAATACATTTTTGTTCATCCCGAGGAATGGTATTCTATGTCCCCCATTCTTCGGGATTTATTTGTTTCATCCTTTGGACATAGCGAAAAACGAGTCGTTCCTTGGAGGCTTTGCGCCTCCAGCCACTTGGGCGAACCACCGCAGTGTTTTCAATGGTATTAGGTTTTATTCTTTCCAAAACATTGTGTCCACAAAGACACAGCAAGGTATGTTTCGAGTTACTCGAAACCTTTTGGGTTACTCCCAAAAGAACTTGCCTGTCGGTGATTTGTTCCTCCGTAGTCGGACAATTAAGATGGAAAGAACATATAAAAAAGCATAAAAAAGTTTCTGATTTTTCTCATAAATAAATTAGATTTCATATATTTGCGCAAAATTAGAAACAATGACAGAACTATTGAGTATATTATATAAGTTGCGGATATTCACTTTGGATGAACTTTCTGAGGCTCTGAAAGGCAAGGTGAAATCGGTGGAAGCGTTGCTTGCTCGGTACAAGCAACAAGGGTGGATTGTGGCTATACGGCGCAATACCTATTGCATGAAGGATATTGCATCTGGTTTACCTGTTTGCGACAAGTATGAGATAGGAAGCCACGTGTCACATACAGCTTGCATCAGTTATCACACAGCATTGGAATTTCATGGATTGGCTCATCAACCCTTCAATGAGGTTTTTGTGAAAAGCATGACTCGCTTCAATTCCTTTTCTTTCGATGATGTGGATTACACCTATTGCCGACAAACAAAGGAGATCGTTGGTGTGACAACTCCCAAGGGAAATCCATACGTGCGGGTAACAGATGTGGAGAGCACCTTGTTGGATTGCTTTGACCGCATCGACCGAGCTGGTGGTATTGAGGAATTGCTGCATTGCATGGAGGGTATCGTCTTGCTCAATGAGGAAAGGCTCATCGATTATCTCGCAAGGTACGACAAGGCATTCCTGTACCAGAAGACAGGCTATCTGTTGGAGCGAATCAAGGAACAAGCCAACATCTCAGAATCCCTCTTGGAGCTGTGCCGAGCCAAGGGAACCAAAAGCGTCAAGTGGTTGACTAACAACGAAGAGTCGGATACATTTGTAAATAAATGGCGCATGTATGTGCCGCAAGCACTAACATCAAAGGAAGAATATGAACTCATATAACAAACAAGCTCTTGACATCATCGCCAAGGAGCAAGGCTTTATTCGCGACAACCTCGAAAAGGTGATGCGATTGGTGGAGATACTCAACTATTTCCATGACAGTCCTTTGCTGTCTAAATCTCTTGTGCTGAAAGGTGGCACAGCCATCAATCTCACCGTTTTCCAACTGCCAAGACTCTCGGTAG
>CAJLWM010000029.1 GCA_905210415.1 uncultured Prevotellaceae bacterium | reverse complement strand
CCGTCGCTGTTTCTTAAGCCCAATTCGGGCATTAGGGCTTGGATGGATTTCGGAATTTTAAAAACGCGGATTTTTATGGGAATTTCCGTGCTGTGGAAAAACGCTCACCGGTAGGGACGGTCTGTAAAATCCGCAATACGGCCTAATGACGATTTGAGTTAAGGGGTGCTACCAAAGGAGTGCATCATACTCCATCGGTAGCCCGATATGTGGTTACTTTGCGAGTTTTGCTTGGATTGCAGCGCTCTCAGCCTCATAACCAGGCTTGTTGAGCAACGCAAACATATTCTTCTTATAAGCCTCCACGCCTGGTTGGTTAAACGGATTCACACCGAGGATATATCCGCTCACGCCACAAGCCTTCTCAAAGAAGTAGATCAATTCGCCGAGGTATCTCTCGCTGATTTCAGGCATTGAAATCACCATTGTAGGCACGCCGCCGTCAACGTGTGCCAAGCGAGTGCCGAGTTCGGCCATCTTGTTCACCTCATCCACACGCTTGCCGGCGATATAGTTAAGGCAGTCAAGATTGTCCTCATCAGAAGGGATCACCAAAGTGCGGCTTTGCTTTTCCACGGTGATAACGGTTTCAAAGATTGTGCGTTCGCCATCTTGAATCCATTGGCCCATAGAGTGCAAGTCGGTGGTATCGTCTACCGAAGCAGGGAAAATGCCCTTGTGGTCCTTACCCTCGCTCTCGCCGTAGAGCTGCTTCCACCATTCCGATACGTAGTGCAATTTAGGATTGAAGTTAACCAGGATTTCTATCTTCTTGCCAGCCTTATAGAGGGCGTTGCGGGTCTTAGCGTAGGTCATCACCACATTGTCGGCATCGGTGTTGGCAGTGGCAGCCTCCATAGCGCGAGCGCCTTCCACAAGAGCCTTCACGTCGTAGCCAGCCACAGCGATAGGCACCAAACCCACTGGAGTGAGCACCGAGAAGCGTCCGCCCACGTTGTCGGCGATTACGAAGGTCTTGTAGCCCTCTTCATCGGCCAACTTGCGCAATGCGCCCTTCTTGGCGTCGGTGATAGCCACGATGCGCTTTGCAGCCTCAGCCTTGCCCACTTGAGCCTCAAGCATCTCCTTGAAGAAGCGGAAAGCGATAGCTGGTTCGGTGGTTGTTCCCGACTTAGAGATCACCACGATACCGAAGTTCTTGCCTTCGAGCAATTCCTTTAAATCATACAGATAGTCTTCGCCGATGTTTTGGCCAGCGAACAGCACCTTTGCGCCCTTTGCAGGCTTGTAGGCTGCGAATGTGTCGCTCAATGCCTCTATCACGGCCTTTGCGCCAAGATAGCTACCGCCAATGCCAATAGCCACCACATATTCGCAAGTGTTGCGCAACTGCTCAGCCACAGCTGTGATGTCGTCGAGCAACGCATCGGTGGTCTCGCTTGGCAGGTGCAACCAGCCAAGGAAATCGTTACCTTCTCCAGTTCCGTTTTCCAGTTTTTCCACGGCTGATACGGCAACCGATTGAAGTGATTCAATGTCGGCAGAGCTAACTGCGCATTGCACATCAGCATTATTAATCCTAATTGTTTCCATTGCTTTATGTGTTATTTTGTTTTGTTTTCGATTTCGTCTGTACTTATATTCGGTTACATATTGCAAAAATAACGAAAATTTGTGAGATTACCCATTATTTAAAGAAAAATAGCGGGATCCTCACGGACTCCGCTATTCACGTTCAATTATTTATTAGTAAATCACTTGATAAGGATTTTTGTTGGTTGCATATTGTTTGCCTTTACTACATATACTCCATTCAACGATGATGCGTCGATCTCGGTGGTTGTGCCATCGCCTTCTGCCATAGCCACCACTTGTCCGTTTGCACCATACACTGTGATTGCACCAACAACACCTGTCACGGTGATTACGCCGTTTGCTGCCACTACTGATACGCCCTCAGCCTGCACATCGTCGATTGCTGTGAAGATGCTGCCTTCTGCGAGGTTCAATTTCACTGCGCCTGAGTTCTTTTCCCATACATTCTGAGCCACTGTCTCGTCTTCGCTGAAGATGGCCTTGATGTAGTATGAAGTTGGACGAAGTTCGTCGGCGCTCAATGGGTTAACCCAATTGCCTGTCGATTGTGGGCGGCGAGCATAATAGAAGTCGTCGTTGTATGTTGTCACATCCTTAGCCACTGTAGCCACCAACTTATAGTTGCCCAGGTCAGGATCGCTGGTGATATTCTTGCCATCAGTGCCTCCAGCCATTTCTGGAGCTACTGTCTGGGCAGCGCCATTCTTTTCGAAGTCTGCCAACTCTACCTTACGCCAGATTTGATATCCAATAGGCTCTTTCACATCGTCGTAAGTGGCCTTGATGTGCGACCAGTTGAGGATTGGGCGGATGAATGCGTAATTGTAGCTGTAGCCCACGTGAGTTTCACCCTTGTTTGGTTGTGCAAGGTTCACCACGAGTTCGGTCAACGAACCTTCGTAAGCGGCTGCCTTAGCTGCGCTACCATACGATTTGCCAGTATTCTTGTCGTAGTGTGCCACTGCATAGTGGAAGTTCACGCCTGTTGCTTCCTCTTGAGTTTCGCCCACTGCGATTGGTTCGCTTTCGCACTTATGTGTGATAGTGAGCATACCTGCTGCGTCTTCCTTATACACCACGCCGTTTTCGTCGCTGAATGTGAGGTTACCGTTGTCGGTAAGGGTCATCACCAGTTCGCCGTTGTTGTAGATGCGGTAGTATGTACCCACACCCGTGTTGGCTGGCTTAAACTTGATTTCGTTGCCGAACAATTCCACATCGGCGCAAGTTGCTGCGTCAGGTGTGCCTGAGCGGTGCATTATCGCTGTGGTGTTAGCCACCTTGCTGCCCACGATATCCACAAGGTTAGAGAGGATAACGTCGCTGCCAACGGTGAGGCGCAATTGATATTGAGCGTCCTTGCTTTCACCAGGAGCAGTTTCGAAGCGTTCGTCCACGCGGCCTTCTACGCCAATCTTATTTGCAAGCGCTGCGAGGGTCATAGAAGCGTCGGTAACTGTGAATTCGGCGATTGCCGCGCCTTCAGGGTTTTCGTTATCGGTGCGGATAAGTTCAAGCTTTGCGCCGGCTGTCAAAATCACAGTTTCGTGCTCGGCTGTTTCAGCGCAGATTAGCGTATGTGTAAATATGTTTTTGCCATCTACATAACCATTTACACCCATTGTGCCAGGAACATATTCCGACATGTCGCCTTCTTCCAATGTGATTGAGAATGGTGACGAACCAGGTATCATGATTGTTACGATTTCTGGAGCCATGCGGCGTGCCATCTCTGTGCCATCAGCCTTTTGAACAACAGATGTCAAGCGGTAGTATACGGTATAACCAATCTTCTTGGTGGTTTCATCGAAGTCCTTCAAACCAGTGTCGGTGAACTTCTTGCCAGTAGATTCTGAAACGCTGTTGCCATTTACATCGTTTATGCCTTCCACAGTTTCCCAATCGATCTTGTCGTAAGAGCGCTCAAGGATGTAGTGCTCCTTCATGCCGTCGTACTTGGTGTTAGGCACCTGTGTTTTGTATTTGTCGAATGCTGTGCTCCAATTAAGCTCGGCATCGTATGGACAATCAAACTCCGACGAAATAGCCTTCTTAGCGCTGCGGTTGCCTTGCAATCCCACTGTATAGAAGAATACGTATGGAGCATTCTTATATGCCTTTACCTCTGTGTGAGTATAAATTTCTACAGTTTGGTAATCATATCTTGAATCCGGAGATGTGGTATAGCTATAATAGTTATCCGATGCTTTGCTGCGGAATTGGGAGAATGTACCATCGGCATTCTTTACATACCAATTGCTGTTTGCAGATGAGATTTTTTCTGCACTACCAAGAAATCCTGTAATCGGAGAATTGCCCCTCTTATAAACGTACACAGTTTGAGACTTCACATATTTGTATTCGCCAGTTCCTGTAGATTCGAAGCTCGATTGGTTGCTTGCCCCTGTTGGCACATAGAGGAATGCAGTGAAGTTATAGCCCTTTATGCCTTCTGGGGAGTCATCTTCCTTGTCATTAAGGGTGATATAGTGGTTGGTGTCGAGCGAAGTATCGCAGTTGTGAGGCGCAAAGAATGGAGCACCGTCCTTCAGTTGATCATAGCAAGGAGTCAGCTGTCCATAACCGCCGGATGTGTTTTCTACATAACTCCATTCGTCGTACCACTTAAATGCAAGATTATAATCCTTTGTCTTCTTGCTTGCTCTTCTTACAATAAAGAAGAACTTGTTGGCGTTCTTGGCCTCATAGGTATAGAATGTGCCGCTTGAGGTGGTTTGCTTGCTCTCATCCTTAACCTTTTCAATCTTATCAACGCCCTTGTTGATTTGATCGTACGAGTTATAACTATTGTTCTGCAACGAACCCACCCAATAGTGGTTGATACCAACGAAGTACACGTCACCCACATTGTTGTTTGGCGTGCCATTGATAGTTGCGCTGCTACCAGTGCTTTTGGCACCGCAGATGTTCTTGAGATAACTTTGCAAATCGGCGGTTCTACCTTGTTCGGTCAAAGTCTTGCCACCGGTACGTAACGTGCCTTCGGCCATCGCATTCGGAGTGTAAAGTACTCCTAAAGTGATCAGTAAACTAAAAAATAATTTCTTCATAGTAGTAAAGTGTTTTATGTATAAATTAAGTTTAAATTTTTATCAAGTCATTTTTGTATGTTGCAGCAGAATAGAAACCCTTATCAACGAAAGGTTTTGCAAGGAAGTTGGATTTGGTGTGATGTTTTGTATTAAAAATTAAGTAAGGCTTTAAATACTCGTTTTATTAAGATTAAAGCATATCCAACAATCGTAAATCCTATCTTATCAAGTTTTTCAATATTCTCGTCGCTTTTAACCCAAATCGGTCATTAGACCGTATAAGTGAGATTTTTTCTACTGCTTGGTGTCTTTGTATTTTATAAGGCATCTTTAGTTTGTTTTTAACTCGCAATAGCTGGCTATTCCTCATTAAAAAGCAATCAAAATCTGCGCTTCTAAAATTCCGAAATCCATCCAAGCCCTAATGCCGAATTGAAGTAAAAAACAGCAGTCGCGCAGTGCAAAAACATTGATGTATCCAATATCATTCATAGCGCGACAGCAACTCTGCCGCATAGGCCGCAAAAGCATCCGGTTTGCGCGTTTTAAGCACCTTTTTGCGCAGTTTCTTGTCGGCATCGGGCAAGAATAGGTGCCACAGGCTCTGCATCTTGTCGAGCCACTGCATATCGCCGCACAACCGCTCGCGATAGGTCTGCGAGAGGGTGTCGTAGAAATCCCTCAGACGCTCCAATTGCTCGGCACGAGGCAGCCCCTCGGCAAGCAAGTGTGGATGTGCCACCAACGCCCTGCCTATCATCACGGCTCGCACGCCACTGTAGCGCTCGGCTATCTGCTCGGCTCGCGCCACGCTATCTACATCGCCATTATACACGCACGGATGCGCACAGGCAGCAAAAAACTCGGCGAAATCGTCGGCATCGGCCACACCCTGATACTGCTGCGATGCGGTGCGCAGGTGCATGCTCACGTGGCTCAGACGGGCTTCGTTGATGGCAGCGATATGCTCACGCCATCCCTCGGCGCTATCGATGCCAAGGCGCAATTTCAGCGAAAACTCCACATCGGGCATCTGCTCGGTGACACTGAGCACTCGGCGCACCTCATCGGCACTGGCAAGCAAGCCAGCGCCACGCCCACTCTTCACCACCGGCGGAAACGGACAACTCATGTTGATGTCGACGCGTGTTGCACCGGCATCGCGCACAAGGCGACACAGCACCATAGTCTCCTGCTCGTTCTTAGGCAGAATCTGCGGCACAGTGCACGGCTCAGCCATCACGGCCGCCAATTCGCGACTGTCGCGCGACCTCAACGCGCCACCCTCAAGACGCATAAAAGGCGTGAACATCATATCCACGCCATCGAAGCATCGATGCAGAGCCACACGAAAGACGTGATCGGTATAGCCCTGCATCGGCGCCAAAAATATAGAAGTTTTACTCATCGCAATTCAGAGTGTGTATCAATGGAGTCGCAAAGCGCGAGCCAAGCCAAGGTAGCTCACCGTGACGCCCACTATATAGCCATCGACTGGTGGCACTGGGGTGTTGTATTTGGCACGAGCCACAAACGGCGAGATGCGCAACGCCGACGTGAACTCCTCGCGCTGTCCGGTGAGGAAGAACGGTTTGTCGCTCACGTGCTTGTGAAGCTTGATGTCGAAGTCGATCGACGCTATCCAATTGAAATTGTTGATTGATTTCTTCTCGGTTGACACAATCTTGCGAGCCAATTCCACTTTGCCCTCTGGCGTGGTGACATTCTCGTAGGTATAGTTATCTACCTTCCAGCCAAAACTGCTCCAATAGCCGCCCACATTAGGTGTGATGGCAAAGCGCTTGGTGTCGAGCACGGTGTATCCAAGTGTGGTGCCTATGCCCAAATAGGTGGCATAACTGTCGGAATTGCCCTGACCAGGCTTACCCTCGATGTCGGATGGCACGTTGAAGATATTCTTGTTGTTGAAGCTTGGCTGACCAAACGCGATGTCAGCTTTGAGTTTCACACGCTTATACCCGCCGTTCAAGCCGAGCGAGAATAGCACGCAGCCTGAGAAATCGTCGGTGATCGAACCCGTTGGGAACAAGCCGCCCACACCAGCCTGCACGCCATAAGAGAAGCTGCTTGCGCCGATGGTAGGCACAGGAGGCAAACCGAGCTCTTCGAGCTGCTTGCGCACCAGATATTCCTCCTCCTGCAAGCGGGCTTCGCTGGTGCCCTGCTCGGTGGTTTGGGCTATTTTAGCCACGCGTTCGGCATATAGTTGCTGATAATTTTTGCACGCATTCTCGGCTGCGAGTCCCGAAACGCCCAGATTAAGGTCGTTCTGCAGGCGACGGCGATAATATTCAAGCACGTCGAACTGCAGTTGGTGGTAGCGCAGGCGCTGATCGGTGCGGCATTCATAGTTGGCATACGAAGCCGAGCAGTTGAGCAAAGCCTTAGCCGAGAGGGTGTAGAGCGAATTGGTGTTACTCTCCGACACCTCGCGAGGCTCCACCTTCAAGGCAGCGCTGATATAAGATGGCGCATTGTCGAGCACCGACACAGTGCCCTGAAAGTCGTCCCAACGCAGCGGGCCGTCGCCCCACGATTTCAGCACCGTAGCATTCTCTACGGCGCCAGCCGATAGCGGCATCATCACTACAGAAAGTGCCAATGCCAGCATAGCAAATATTACATTCTTTCTCATAGTTGTCAGTCAATGTTAAAATGTTTATCTAAACACGAGATATATCACTTCAACCCCTCGAGGATGCGCTTGAGCACCACCTCGGCAGAGATTTCGCGGTTGGCAGCCTCAGGAATCACCAGCGAATGGTCGCTCTCGATCACATCGTCGCTCACAATCATATTGCGACGCACAGGCAAGCAGTGCATAAAGTAGCCATTGTTGGTGAGCGCCATCTTCTCGGTGGTGATGGTCCAGCTACGGTCGCCACTCAGCACCTTGCCATAGTTTGGATCGGCATAGGCGCTCCAGTTCTTGGCATACACAAAGTCGGCACCAGCCAGCGCACGGTCTTGGTCATACTCCACGCGAGCGTTGCCCACGAAGCGAGGGTCAAGCTCGTAGCCCTTTGGATGAGTGATCACGAAGTCATATCCGGCAGCATTCATCCACTCGGCAAACGAGTTAGGCACAGCCTGTGGCAAAGCCTTTGGGTGAGGCGCCCAAGTGAGCACCACCTTAGGGCGTTGCACCTTCTTATACTCCTCGATGGTGATAAGGTCGGCAAAGCTTTGCAATGGGTGCACAGTGGCAGTCTCCATGGCAAACACCGGGCGACCAGAGTATTTTATAAACTGATTGAGGATTTTCTCCTCATAATCGTCCTTTTTGTTCTCGAAACGGGCAAACGAGCGCACGCCAATCACATCGCAGTAGCAACCCATCACAGGGATAGCCTCCAGCAAGTGTTCTGGCTTGTCGCCGTCCATTATCACGCCACGCTCTGTCTCGAGCTTCCAAGCGCCCTGATTCACGTCGAGCACAATCACGTTCATGCCAAGATTCATGGCAGCCTTCTGGGTGCTCAGGCGAGTGCGCAGCGATGAGTTGAAAAATATCATAAGCAGGGTCTTGTTCTCACCCAAATGCTTATAAGCAAAACGATTGGCTTTCACCTCCAAAGCTTCCTTCACAGCAGCCTTGAGGTCGCCAATATCTTCTACGTGTTGAAAAAATTTCATAATGTCTATCTTTTTTACCTATTATTTTTTACTCCTAAAGTTGATTACTTGATTTCGCGATGCGCTCCCTCGCGCACCTCATCCACGTCCTTCCACAAGAAGAGCTTGTCGCTCGGGCGTATCTTGTCGGCCACCTTGATAGAGAATCGCTCGCCCTTCACGGTCTTCCCCACAGGCTTTAGGTCGACGCGGATTTCGTCCACCGTCACAGGCACAGCGCCCGTGGTAGGGCCTGTGATGATGATTTCGTCGCCCACATGCAGTTCGCCGCTCTCCATCTGGAATTCAGCCACGCCAATCTTTGAGAAATAGCGGATGCCCTTAGCGGCATACACCTTCACGCGAGTGGCCGACGAACCATATTTCGAGGTCCATTCGCCAAGGCGTTGACCCAGATAATATCCGTTCCAGAAACCGCGATTGAAAATCTGCCCCAAACGGCTGTCCCATTCAGCCACTTTCTCCTCAGAGAATGTGCCATCGAGCACAGCGTTGATAGCCTCGTTGTAGCAGCTAACGGCAATGCGCACATATTCCGGACCACGAGCGCGGCCTTCGATCTTAAACACACGCACACCGGCATCAATCATCTTATTGAGGAAGTGAATGGTCTTCAAGTCCTTAGGCGACATGATGTATTTGTTCTCTATGTCGAGTTGGTCGCCCGTGTCGCGGTCGGTGACAGTGTAGCTACGGCGGCATATCTGGCGGCATGCGCCACGGTTGGCGCTCGCACCAGTCTCATGCAGACTCAAATAGCATTTTCCCGAAACTGCCATGCACAATGCGCCGTGGCAGAACATCTCGATGCGCACCGGCTTGCCGTGAGGGCCGCAGATGCCATCGCGCAAGATGGTCTGATGGATGCCATACACCTGCTCGAGGTTAACCTCGCGGGCAAGCACCATCACATCGGCAAACTGGCTATAGAAACGCACAGCCTCGCTATTCGACACATTCACCTGAGTGGATATATGCACCTCCACATCGATGCTGCGTGCATAGGCGATTGCAGCCATATCGCTGGCAATGATAGCCGAGATGCCAGCCTCCTTGGCGGCATCAATAATACTGCGCATAAGAGCCAGATCGTCGTCAAACACCACGGTGTTGACGGTGAGATAGCTCTTCATGCCACGTTCTTGGCACCACGCCGCTATCTTATGCAAGTCGTCGATAGTGAAATTGTTCGACGACTTAGCACGCATATTCAGACCCTCGATACCAAAATATACTGCATCAGCGCCACCCTGATGCGCAGCCACAAGACTCTCGTAACTGCCCACTGGCGCCATTATCTCAAAATCCTTTCTTTCCATGTCTATCAATTTGTTATTGCAAAGATAGTGCAAATGAGAGAAATAAGCAACCGAGCTTGCTCGAGTTGATATTTCCGAATGTAGCCACCCGATTGAGCAGCGAGTGCAAAAAAGCAGATTTTCTGCTGTTTTTGCCGAGTCGTGATTGAGGTCGGCGAAGCAATCTTATCCAACGATAGTGCAAACCGAGGGCAATGCAAAATAAATCACTGCCTGGCCGCTACGGCATCGTTTTTTCCCCGGACAAAGAAAACGAAAAATTACAACTTTTTTCACCACAACATTTGATATATTGCACATTATCACTAATTTTGCCAAATTATTATTAGTAACCACTTATTTTTCATATAAATGTGTTGTCATTGGGTGCGAAATATTCCGACAAAACACCGCGATACGGCTCATAACCGCAATACGGCTCGATATATGGCTATCTCCTTGCTGCTGACGATTGTGTCGGTGTGGGGAGTAGTGGTTTCTGCACAAAACAATCCTTATAAAATCAACGACAATCTATATCCCGCATTCGTGCACCTGCAAAACATCAGCAGCAAGCCCGAATGCCTTGCCCTCACCGACTCTCTCTATGCTATGGCTGTGAAACTGGGCGATAGAAAGGCTCAAGTGGCAATACTGTGCTCACCGCTGCAATATGCCATCACCACCCTCAACACCAAGTTGATGAATGAAACCGTAGCCAAAGTGCAGCGCGAAGCCATTAAATATAACTATCCCCAATATTATTTCTACGCTGCTCAACGACAGATCACACTGCTGCTCAATATGGGCGACTTCACCAACACAAAAATTCACCTCGAAAAATTGGAGCGCGACTCCAAGACTATGTTTCACGGCTATGGCGAATACATATGCTATCAACTATATGGCAACTACTACCGAGTGCTAAGAAACGAGGATGAAGCCATAAAGTATTACGAGAAAGCTCTGGCCCTCGCCAAACGTATGCACCCCGACCAAGACAACGAAAGCATCTACACCAACCTTGCCATATCTTATCGCTACAACAACCAGATTGACAAGGCGCTCGCCACCATCGACGAGGGACTGGCTAACATCAAAGATAAAAACATTCGCGGCAGAGTATTCCGCTTGCTCGACGCTAAATGTTACACTCTGTATTACGCTAAGCGTTTTGAGGAGGCCGAGAAAGTGTATGCCGAGATAATGAAACCCGAATTTAAGCAAAACCGCGCCGTATCTAAAATATACTTCAACACCATCTATCACCTCATCTACATCGGTGAATACGACAAAGCCATAGCAGAAACGCATAAAATTCAGGAGCCATACGTGCGTTACAGTTGGCTTAGCCAGATTGAATCGGCGCGCGGCAATAGCGAACTTGCCCTCTCCTACCACATCAAGGCTTACCAACTGATGCAGCAATACAACATTAATTTGCGCCAACAGGACTTCGCTCGCGCCAACGCCGAGATTGGCAACCACATCTTGCAAAGCCAAAATGCTGAACTTAAGCTGCAAAGTAGCGAACTGGCGCTGCACAACTCGCAACTCGCACTCGAGCGCCAACGCAACCTCACACGTCTGCAACATATAGCATCGGAGAAGGCCAGCCTTGAACTTGCCAACAAAGAACTCTCCATTGAGAAAATGCGCACCACAATCAAGGAGCAAGAAGCTAACAAAAAAAAGCAGGAAGCCGAACTTAAGCAGCGCAACGATGCCGATCGCTTCCACGCCATAACGGCTATCGCGACTCTCCTGCTGACTTTAATCATCATCGCCTGGCTGCTGACATATATCTATACCCGACGCAAATCCGCCAAGAAGATCTTGCAAAAGAACAAGGAACTCCTTGAGGCTATGCGCCGCGCCGAAGAGTCGGAGCAGACCAAGATGCGATTCCTGCAGAATATGAGCCACGAGATACGCACTCCGCTGAATGCCATAGTGGGATTCTCACAACTGCTTGCTCACCAGCAAGAAACCGACGACTTCACCGACGAGCAAAAGCAAGAGTTTATCGACCTCATTGACCAAAACACCGAGACACTTACCACCCTCATCGACGACATCCTCTCGCTGTCGGTGCTTGAGCACGGTTCGTCAATGAAAATAACTCTATCAGATTGCCTCGTCAACGCCATCTGCCACAGTTCGCTGCAGAGCGTGAAGCATCGTTGCCCTGAAGGCGTGAAACTGTATTACACCACCGAGGTCGACGACAACTTCACTATCGAGTGCGATAGCCATCGCCTGCAACAAGTGCTCACCAACTTCCTCACAAATGCCGAAAAGCACACCACAGAAGGAGAGATACACCTGCACACATCGCTCACAGAAAACAAGGGAATGGTGACATTCAGCGTCACCGACACCGGCGAAGGTGTGCCTAAGGAAATGGCAGAAAACATCTTCAACCGCTTTGAGAAACTCGACTCGTTTGTGCAAGGCACAGGACTCGGACTCAACATCTGCCGCATGATCGCCGAGCACCTACACGGCGAGGCGAAACTCGATGTTGACTACACTGGTCCGGGCGCACGCTTCGTGTTTATCCTCCCACTCACCCAGCCATCCAAATAATCCACCCGCCGCATGGTGGTGATTTAATTTCACGCAGATACCGCAGATTAAACCCAAATCGTTCGTTAGGCCGTAAATGTGAATTATTTTATACTGCTTGGAGTCTTTTGGCGCTTTTAGACAACATCCCTACCGGCAACGGTTATCCAACCACGATAAACAATCTGCGGAATCTGCGTGAGATATTGGCAATCAATGTGTTATCGCCATTCGGATGCGGACGTGGCATGCCACGTCCCTACCGGCAACGGTTATCCAACCACGATAAATAATCTACGGAATCTGCGTGAGATATTGGCATTCAATGCGTTATCGCCATGCAGGTGCGGACGTGGCGGTTATCCAAACCCGCAAAAATTGCGTCACTTGCAGGCATCAATAATGGAACATGCTGCCGCCAAGGAACTCACGCAACAGGCTATTGCCAGGCACGCAATTGCTGCTTATCGGCTCGAAGAAACTGAGCAGATTGAGCAGGCGCGACGCTTCGGCATACTCATCGGCATCGCGAGGCACCTGACGCAGTATCTCCTCGGCATACTGGCGCATCACGCCCAATTCGAATATCAGCGACGAATTGAATATGGCATCGGCATTCTCCTGATATGGGAAAATCCACTTCTTCTCGCCACGGCGCACGCTCGGCCAACGCGCTATGGTTTCGCAAGCACCTGTGCCACGATACTTATAGTCGCGCACAATGCGACGCAGCAAGCGGTTGTCACTGGTAGTGAGCCAATTGTGGTCGTCGATATTGATGGTGCTGAGAGCCGAGGCATAGACACGGAATTTCTGGTCGTCGGCTATCGAAGCCGTCAACTCAGGATTCAGCCCGTGAATGCCCTCCATGAGCAGCACCGTGTTTTCGCCAAGGCGAAGCTTCTCGCCACGATACTCACGCGTGCCAGTCTCGAAGTTGTAAGTAGGCATAGCCACCTCCTTGCCGGCGATGAGGTCGTTAAGGTCGTTGTTGAATTGCTCAAGGTCGAGCGCATATAGCGATTCGTAGTCCTTCTCGCCATGCTCGTCGACAGGCGTTTTATGGCGGTCTACGAAATAATTATCGAGCGATATCACCTTAGGCACCAGCAGATTTGCCATCAGCTGCACAGCCAGACGCTTCGACGAGGTGGTCTTGCCCGACGACGACGGACCAGCCAACAGCACCACTCTGGCGCCGCCTTCCTTGTAGCGGCGGGCAATCTCCGAAGCGATGCCCACAAACTTGCGTTCGTGCACTGCCTCAGCCACAGTGATTAGCATGCGTATGTCGTAACGGTTACGCACCGCCCTATTCACCTCCTCGACATTCTTTATGCCGATGATTTCATTGAGTTTGCCATATTCCTTAAACGCATCAAACACCTTGTCCTGGCAAATCTCGCGGCACGCCACCGCAGGATTGTTCACATCGCGAGGCAAGAGCAGCATTCCGCCCTTGTATGCCACCAGATTGAAAGGCTTCATGCAAGCCGTAGAAGGCGCCAATTCGCTATAATAAGTGTCGATTGTATCGTCGATTGTGAAATATGTGGTGTAGAGATTGTGAGTGGCAGCAATCACCTGTGCCTTGTCGCCCAAGCCCTGCGCCTTAAGTTTCTCCACCACATCCTTGGTGAGCTCGGTGTTTGGCAAGATTGGCATATCGGCATCGGCAATCTCCACCATGCGCTTGCGTATGGCCTCCACCGCTTGGGCATCCACCTCCAGCCCCTCGCGCTGCAGCAAGCAGAATGTGCCATTTGCCACCGAGTGCTCCATGCGAAGCACTGCGCCAGGATAGACATCGCGCACGGCCTTATAAAGCAGCATGCACAGCGACAAGAGATACACACGGTCGCCAAGACGGCTGCTCGCATCCATAAATTCCACCTGCACAGGTGAGTAGACCTTGAAGTGCAAGCTGCGCACCTGATTGTTCACCGTGGCGCATATAGCGTCCTTGCCAATGCGCTCTCTCAGCCTTGCGAACACCTCAAGCAACGATTCTCCACCCGTCACCGAGACGTGTTCGTTAAGGTTCTTGCAAAATATTTTTATTTCTGTTGCCATAACTTTCATAGTTTTGTTTGTCGGTGCTAATATACACTATTATTGCCGGTTTGTGTAGCAATGTGTCATTAAAAAAAAGTAAAATTTACCATTTTACCCACTTTTACCGCCTTTTGCGCCAACAACATCCACGCCCACAGCAACACGCCTCAACATCAACCGAAAGCCACCAATAATTTCGTCAAAAAAAAAAGACTTTGATGACGAAATATCTTGCTTGGTTGGATAATTAGCAGTAAATTCGCCATCGTTATGGAAGAGTTAAAAATCAACAAAGTTATGATTCGCAACCTCCAGTTGGAGGATTACGAACAACTGTCGCAGTCGTTCAAACGCGTTTATAGCGACGGTAGTGATGTGTTCTGGACCAAGGATCAAATTAAAAAACTGATCAAAATCTTCCCAGAAGGTCAGATTGTGACCGTGGTTGATGACAAAATCGTGGGATGCGCATTGTCGCTAATCGTAGACTACAATCTCGTGAAAAACGACCACACATACGCCCAGGTCACTGGCAACGAAACCTTTAGCACCCACAATCCAAAGGGCAACATCCTCTATGGCATCGAGGTGTTTATACATCCGCAATACCGCGGATTGCGATTGGCTCGACGAATGTATGAATATCGCAAGGACTTGTGCGAAACCCTCAACCTCAAGGCGATAATGTTTGGCGGAAGAATACCAAACTATCACCTCTACGCCGACAAGCTTCGCCCTCGCGAATACATCAACAAGGTGCGCCAAAAGGAAATCTTCGACCCCGTGCTCACCTTCCAACTATCCAACGACTTCCACGTGCGCAAGGTGATGCGCAACTATCTGCCAAACGACGAGGAATCGCGCCACTACGCCTGCCTGCTGCAGTGGGACAACATCTACTATCAAGCCCCTTCGCAAGACTTCATCTCCAAGAAATCTACCGTGAGAGTGGGCCTTGTGCAATGGCAAATGCGCTCCTACAGCGATATCGACGACTTGTTTGAACAAGTGGAATTTTTCGTCGATGCCGTGTCGAACTATCAAAGCGACTTCATACTTTTCCCCGAATACTTCAATGCTCCACTGATGGCTCGCTTCAACGACGAGAGCGAGAGCGAGGCCATACGCAGCCTGGCGCAATACACCGAGGAGATTCGCGACCGATTTGTGAAACTCGCCATCAGCTACAACATCAACATCATCACTGGCTCGATGCCTCAGGTGAAAGACGACGGCCGACTCTACAACGTGGGATTCCTCTGCCGCCGCGACGGCTCGTATGAGTCGTATGAGAAGATTCATGTCACCCCCGACGAGATAAAGAGCTGGGGCTTGTGCGGAGGCAGCAAGATTCAGACGTTTGAAACAGACTGCGCGCGCATCGGCATCCTGATTTGCTACGATGTCGAGTTTCCCGAGCTGTCGCGTCTGATGGCCGACGAGGGAATGCAGATTCTCTTCGTGCCATTTCTCACCGACACTCAGAACGCATATTCACGTGTAAAGGTATGCGCACATGCGCGAGCCATCGAAAACGAGTGCTACGTAGTGATTGCCGGCAGCGTGGGCAACCTTCCGAGAGTCCACAATATGGATATCCAGTATGCACAGTCGGGCGTGTTCACGCCTTGCGACTTTGAATTCCCAACCGACGGCACACGTGCAGAGGCTACGCCAAACACCGAGATGATTCTTGTCAGCGACGTAGACCTCGACCGGCTCAACCACCTCCACACCTACGGAAGCGTGAAGAATCTCAGAGACCGCCGCAACGACCTCTACGAAGTGAGGTTGAAGAAATAGCGTAGGCCACACATGACAAACCGGAGGCGCATCGCTTGTTGGGTGATGCGCCTCCGGCATTTATTTATTCAAAAATCACGTCAGTCTTCCTCGGGGAAGAGCGATTTGCCATAGTCGCTCATAAATTCGCGCACCTCATGGATAGGCAGCGCCACTCTGATGTCGCCGGCAGCATAGCATGCAACGTCATACGGGTTGTAGAAGAACGTGATCAACGCCCCTTCAATGTAGAAGTTGCCCACAGTAGGCACCTTGTCGACAAGCAGACTTCCGGCATACTCCGGCTTCAGCTGAAGCTCGCGCATGATTGCAGTCTTCAACCCCTGCACGTCGGCAAACACGCGTCCCACGGTCAGCACCTGACCCTTCTCCACGTCGTAGTTGACATAGGTTGTCGCATAGTTGCCGTGAGCTCCGCCGAGGAATGCGTAGGAATACACACTGTAGGTCACAAGACGCTTGCCTATGCTCGTAGGCGTAACCGTAAGTTGGGCGCTGTGGCGGTGCACAGTCTCCGACAGCTCCGGCAGTTTGTCAACGTCTTTTTGTGTGATGCCCTTTTCTCCCTCAAAGCCAAGAGGCTCAGCAAGCATCGCCTCCAGCGATTCTTTGAGCGTGGCGCGCTTGCTTGTGCCGAAGGCTATCGAGAGGATGCTGTCCTGCAGCTCTTTCGGCTCCTTGCCTCCAAGCGTTTCAGGCCAGCATACAGAAACCGTTGTCTCTGTAAACACTTTTGCGTCCTTGCCATAAAAGTTCAGACTGTCGGGCAACGACAATTGCTTCTTGGCAACAACTTCTTCCGTGCGAAACATGCTTACGCTTTTGTCTGCTTCCGCGTCTTTATTTCCTGTCTTTCCGCAGCCGGCAAGTGTTAATGCCACTGCTGCCGCTAATAATATTTTCTTCATATTTTTGATTGTTTTTGTTGATTCGTACCGAGAAGTTACTAAAAGAGTGTAAACCACTGGAAATGAGCGTAGGTTGATTGCTCATTATGGTAATAGGTTACGAATTAGCAAGTTATCTACTGCATTATTCTTCTGCGCGTTGCGTAACCTTCAAAGAACTCTTCGTATGCAAAGGTAGCAATTTTGTTGGGACTTTTGATGTTATCTGTCTGATTTTTCACTCTTATTTTCCGTAAAAGCGATTACATGTGTCGGCGCACCATCGTACAAAACAGGTTTTGAACGAACGTGTGCCGACTATTGCATAAGCGGTGAGAAAAGGGTTCTGCCTCACGCCTAAACAACAGTCTAGACTGATGAGGCAAGGCCCATTTCTTTTATGCTTATGCCTAAGAGGTGCTTTTATGGCTTTTTCAGATGATTTTTCATTGTGAGATTGTCGTGGATGCCAAGAAGGTGAAGCGCGAAGAGAAAGCCTACAAGAAGATACCCGTCATTACCGACTTTACGGACGGGGACGGCAACGACCGCATGAAGGAAACGGTTCAAGCGAATTACAGGCGCATCAAGGAGGAAGTGAAGCAGATTGTTCAAGAGGAAATGGAACGTATCGCAAATGATGAAAACTTGAAACACCTGTTGCAGCAGAAGGGGTAATTAGGCATAAACCGGAAACGGTTGATTATTGAATATCAACTGTTTTTGGTTGATTTTGAAAAATCAACCGTTTTCGGTTAATTATTGAGAGAATAATCGTACCTTTGCAGGTGATTAAAACATTCTATGAATATGGATAAGATCAAAGGAGTTATAACAGGAGATATAATAGATTCTTCTGCCATACAGATAGAATATCGGGACTTCTTACTGAAGTCCATACAAAAGATTGCCGAAGAACTGAATGTAATTGAACCTCTAAAAATAGAGTTTTTTAGAGGGGATAGTTTCCAGATGGTTATCAATAACCCGGAAAACGCAATGCAAATCGCAATACTGCTGCGTGCCGGATTAAAAAGCCATACACCAAAGGGGTGCGAAAAACCGTGGGATGCTCGTCTTTCTTTGGGAGTGGGAACCATATCATACCATGCAGACAATGTTGTACTTTCTGACGGAGAGGCGTTCCAATACTCGGGAAGAGAACTTGACGAGATGGGCAAACGGCGGCTCATCGTCAAAACAAGATGGTCGGACGTGAATGACGAATTACTGGTAAGTACGGCATTTGCGGATGACGTTATTTCCTCGTGGAGCGTATCACAATCGCAAGCCGCTTATCATGCATTGTTATGTAATACGGCTCAAAAAGATATTGCTAAGAAACTTCATAAGTCTGCACAGAATATAAGCAAACTATTGAGCGCGGCGAAAGTGAATCTTGTTCAGATGTATCTTGACCGGTATCATAATTTGATTTCAAACTTATTAAAATAATGATTATGGCCATATTGCTAAGACTTTTATTTGCCCATATCCTTTCCGATTTTGTCTTTCAGAATGATAAAATATGCGAAGGCAAACAAGAAAAGACCTCAAAGAAGTATGTTTATCAACTATTACATAGTCTCATTTATGCTTTAATAGCATATCTTTTTGTTGCAGACTGGAGCAACTGGATTATTCCATTGGTTATTTTTGTGTCACACACACTGATGGATTACATAAAGGTTGAATATATGAAGAAGGATGTCGCATCGTTCACCATAGACCAGCTTGTGCATATTGCCGTTATTGTAATCTTATGGCTATCGCTGTTTGACCATTGCGGAGATTTTTGTCAAGAGCTTTTCAAAACCGAATGGAACAATATAAATATCTGGGCTGTTGTCACCGCCTACTTTTTGATACTAAAACCGACTTCTGTGTTTTTGAACCTCTTCATAAAAAGATGGACACCTTCGGCTACAGCGGAAAAGAGCCTGCCAAATGCCGGAAAATGGATTGGTTATTTTGAGCGCATACTGATATTGACTTTCATACTGACCGGAACGACTGAAGGTATAGGCTTTTTACTGGCGGCCAAATCTATTTTCCGTTTTGGAGAATTGAGCAAGGCGCAGGAGATAAAAACTACGGAGTATGTACTGATAGGTACTCTTGCAAGTTTTACAATCGCGATAATAATAGGACTTACGGTATTGCAGATTATAAAATAGAAGCAATATATTATTTATAAACGAGCAAACACGTTTTTTTGTTTCATTCATCCCGAAATAAATTGTTTTTCAGCAATTTCTTGCTACCTTTGCGGTTCATTATCAACAAATAAATCATATATGAGAAATCTTCTGCTCACAATCGCGGCAGCCGTCACCGCTCTGTTTGCCAGCGCCGGCGCACCAAATGGTTACTACAACGGAATCTCTGGACTGAAAGACGCAGCCCTGAAAAACAAACTATATGAAATTGTAAGCAAGCATTCGACAAACAGCTACAGCGGACTGTTCAAAGAATCGTTCTGCTATACCGACGTGCGTCCCGACGGAACGTGGTGGGACATGTATTCCAACATCAAGCGCTACGTGAGAAGCGGATGGAGCGGAATGAACCGTGAGCACAGTTTCCCGAAAAGCTGGTGGGGCGGCGATACGGAAGTGGGCGCATACACCGACTTGAACCACCTTTATCCTTCCGATGCCACCGCCAACTCAGCGAAATTGAACTATCCGCTCGGAGAGGTGTCGCCGTCGGGAATCACTTTCGACAACGATCTTGTGCTGGTGGGAAACCCTGTCAGCGGACAGGGCGGCGGATCTAAATACGTGTTTGAGCCTGCCGATGAATACAAAGGCGACTTTGCCCGCACTTATTTCTATATGGTGACATGCTATCAGGACCTTAACTGGAAATACGAATATATGGCGCAAAAAGGTTCTTATCCGTCGATGCAGGGCTGGGCGGTGGAAATGCTCTTGAAGTGGCATCGACAGGACCCTGTGAGCGACAAGGAGCGCAACCGAAACGACGAGGTCTACAAGTTGCAGAGCAACCGCAACCCATTCATCGACTATCCTGACCTTGTGGAGTATATCTGGGGCTCGATGAAGGGCAAACCTTACACCGACGAAGACCTTCCGCCTATCGGCGACGGCTCGCTGATTGCGCCCGTAAACAACTCGACCGTGAACTTCGGCGAGGTGGTCTACGGCGACCGTGTGACCCTGGAAATGCCTATCCGCGGAAATCTTTCCGCAAATCTGTCGATGACAGTCTACGGCAACAATGCTGCCGATTTCTCAATCCCGTCGACTTCCGCTTCTTGGAGCGAGGTGAACGCTGGAAACTACAATCTGAAAATCACTTTCGAGCCTAAGGGGCTCGGTGAGCGCACCACCAAACTGCTGCTCTACGACGGAGGTCTGACAGGCGTTACAAGCTATGTGGTCAACCTTGTGGGAACTGCCGTCGAAGCGCCGGTGTTTGACCGCGTGGAGGCCACGGCGGCCACAAACATCTCATCAACCGGATTTCGCATCAACTGGATTATGCCGTCGCGACCAGCCTCAATCGACTGCTTCCGCATAAACTTGACCGAGTACGTCAACGGCACACCGACTTGCATGACTCTCTACACCGATGGTAGCGAGGATTCTTTCTACGATTTCGGGGAAGCAAAATCGGGTGCCACCTACAGTTATACCATACAGACGGTAAGACTGAACCGCATGTCGGACGAATCAAACGTCATCACTGTCGACCCAGCCGGCGTCAACGGCATTGAGGCTACTGAACCGCTCGCCGTGCTCCCTATCGGCAACGGCATTTATTTCCGTTGCGCCGTAGCCCACACCAACGTGCGCATCATCGACATGACAGGACGCGTGATAAAGGTTATCGACTCAGTGAGCGAAGGCCACTGCGAACTGTTGCCTTACGGTGCCTACATGGTCTACAGCGACCAATGCTGCCGTCCTATCAAGGTGCTTGTCAAAGACTAAGCGTCAGCGACATGACATATCGACAAAAAGTAATCCCGCACTGTTGTTGACAATGCGGGATTACTTTTTGTGATTCTATGTTTCTTGCACTACACTTCCAGATCGGAATTGAAGATTTCGTGCCAAGGCAGACCCTGCTTGTTGAGCTGCTCCATGAATGGATCCGGATCAAACTCCTCAACGTTCCACACGCCCGGACGTTTCCAAATGCCTTTAAGATACATCATCGCGCCAATCATCGCCGGCACACCGGTGGTGTAGCTGACAGCCTGCATACCGGTTTCGAGGTAGGCGGCATGGTGAGAGCAGTTGTTGTAGACATAGTAGGTCATCTCTTTGCCTTCCTTGTCCTTACCGCTGATGCGGCAGCCAATCGATGTCTCGCCGGTATAGTTTTCGCCAAGCTCTTTAGGGTTTGGCAAAACAGCCTTGAGGAATTGGATAGGCACGATTTCCATACCATTGTAATTGATAGGCTCGATGCTTGCCATTCCGATGTTCTGAATCACGCGCAGGTGTGTCAGGTACTCCTGTCCGAACGTCATCCAGAAACGTGCGCGCTTGATTGACGGATAGTTCTTTACCAGACTCTCAAGCTCTTCGTGATACATCAGATACGACTCGCGGGCTCCGATGTTTGGGTAGGTCAACGCTTTGTGAACCGACAGCGGGTCGGTTTCGTGCCACTCCCCGTTCTCATAAAACTTTCCGCGCTGTGTAATCTCGCGGATGTTGATTTCAGGGTTGAAGTTGGTGGCGAAAGCCTTGCCGTGGTTTCCGGCGTTGCAGTCCACGATGTCGAGATGCTCCATCTCTGAGAAATAGTGCTTTGCAGCGTAGGCAGTGAAAATGCCCGACACTCCAGGGTCGAAACCGCAACCGAGAATTGCAGTCAGTCCGGCTTTCTCAAAGCGGTCCTTGTATGCCCATTGCCATGAGTATTGATATTTCGCCTCGTCGAGAGGCTCATAATTGGCGGTGTCAAGATAACTTACTCCACACTCGAGGCAGGCATCCATTATCGTAAGATCCTGATATGGCAAAGCAAGGTTTACCACCAAGTCGGGTTTGTGCTTCTTGAACAAAGCCACCAGTTCCGGCACCTTGTCGGCATCAACCTGGTCGGTTGTGACATTGTCTTTGCCGATGGCTTTAGCCAAGGCGTCACACTTGCTCTTCGTGCGCGATGCGATAACGATTTCGCTGAACACATCGGAATTCTGGGCGCACTTGTGGGCTGCCACCGTAGCGACGCCGCCGGCTCCGATAATTAATACTTTTGACATTGCTTTTCTAAGTTTTATAGGATTAATTTGTTTTTGATTCTATTGCAACAGCATCATGCACACTGTCATGTAGATCATCATGCCGATAATGTCGTTGGTTATGGTGATAAACGGGCCTGTGGCTATCGCCGGGTCCACCTTCATCTTCTCAAGTGTCAGCGGCACGAACGTGCCAAACGTAGCGGCGAACAGCACTACGGCAAACAACGATGCCGACACGGCTATCGTAATCTTGAAATCGGGATGGAAAATGAAGAAGTTGTAGGCAAACACAAGCAGCGAGATGATGCTTGCGTTGATCAGCGCAAGTCCAAGCTCCTTGACAATCTGCGACAATGACTTCCTAAGGTCGAGCGAGCCGTTGGCAAGTCCCTGTACAACGATTGCCGACGATTGGATTCCCACGTTTCCGCCAGTGCCGCCAATAAGCGGGATGAAAAGCGCGATGGCGGGATTGTTGGCAAAATTGCCCTCGAAATTGCCGAGAATCCAAGAGTTCGACAGTCCGCCTATCATTCCGATGATCAGCCACGGCAGGCGTGCTTTTGCCTGGTCGAGAATCTTGTCGTCGGTCTCCACGTCGGTGGAAAGACCGGAAGCCAACTGATAGTCGCGCTCGGTCTGCTCACGGGCCTCGTCCATCACGTCGTCGAAGGTGATGCGTCCCACAAGACGTCCGATGCCGTCGACAACCGGCATAACCGCCAAGTCGTATTTCTCAAACGTGAGCACCACGTCGTCGAGCGGCTCGTCGGCCTTCACGGAGTAGGGGTCGGGCTCCATCACATGTTTTATCTTTGATGCCGAAGGGTTGGTTATCAGTGTTTTCAACGGCAGGATGCCTTTCAGTTTGCGGTCGTCATCGACAACATAGACATAGAAAATCTCATCCATGTCCTCTGCCTGCTCACGCATCCGCTTCACGCATTCAGGCATACTCCAGTTCTCGTTGACCACAATCATCTCCGTACCCATCAGAGAGCCGGCGGTGTCCTCAGGATATTTCAGCAGGTCGATAATCGAGCCTGCCTGCTCAACGTCGTCGACATGCGACAACACTTCCTCCTGGTCTTCTTTGTCAAGTTCCTGGATAAGGTCGACAGCATCGTCGGTGTCAAGGTGCTCCACGAATTGCTTGGCAATGTCCTTGTTGGGCATATTCTCAAGCAGGCGGTGGCGGTCGTCCTCATCAAGTTCCATCAAGGTGTCGGCGGCAGCGTCACTGTCAAGGTGCGACACCACATACTCCGCCTCCTCAAGGTCCATCTTCTGTATAAGTTCGGCAATGTCGGCAGGGTGCAGCTCCTTGAGTTCTGCCATCACCTGCGTCTCGTTGTTTTCCTGTATGAGATGTCTGAGTTCATCCAAAAATTCCTCTGAAAATTCTCTCATGCCGTTCTACTCGTTTAAAAGGTTCGTAAGTCTTACAAATTCAGCCACCGACAGCTGCTCCGGACGCTTGTTGAAAATCTCTTCCTGCAGCACTTCCGGACGGCGAGCCATTGAGCGCAACGAATTGCGCAGCGTCTTGCGGCGCTGTCCGAACGATGTCTTGACCACCGCTTTCAGCCGCTTTTCATCGCAGTCGAGAGTCTTTACACCGTTGCGGCGCAGACGGATTACGCCCGACTTCACCTTTGGCGGCGGATTGAACACATGCTCATCGACGGTAAACAGATATTCGATGTCGTACCACGCCTGCAGAAGCACCGACAGGATACCGTAGGTCTTCGACCCCGGCTTGGCGGCTATGCGCTCTGCCACCTCTTTCTGCAGCATGCCGCTGCAGCACGTGATGCGGTCGCGCCAGTCGAGCACCTTAAAGAATATCTGCGACGAGATATTGTATGGATAATTGCCTATCACACAGAAGTCGCCTTCAAACATCGAGCCGAGGTCGAGCTCAAGGAAGTCCTCGCCGATGATGCGCCCGTCAAGTTGCGGAAAGTTGTGCTCCAGATACTCGACCGACTCACGGTCGAGTTCCACGACAGTCACATCATGTCCGCGTTCGAGCAGGAACTGCGTAAGCACGCCCATTCCCGGTCCCACTTCGAGCACCGGCATTCCTCGATAATCGTCGAGCGTGGCAGCTATACGGTCTGCCACGTTAGGGATGGGTGGAAGAACTTCCGCCGAAGAAATTTTTTGGTTTTTTGAAGGTCGGTCAGAAAATGCTGCCCGAGAAATTTCTTTGGTTTTACTTTCTGCATAATTGAGCAATTGCTATTCGGTTATACAATGCCTTGCAAAATTACAAAAAATCCTCCGAAAATCCGGTGTTTGCAAGAAATTCCTACCTCGTTTGGCGCAAACCGTCTCATAAATCAATCGAGGGTATTGGCAGACGGACGTGGCTGTAGATGTCGGCGCAATGCGCAATTTTATCATTTGTGCTGGCCAAGAGATTGATTGTCAAAAACAACGCATATATGTTGTGTAACATATCTTATTTGTTTTACGTATTCAAAAGATTGCTTAATTTAGCAAAAAATAAGTAACTCTATGAGGCTGCAGAAAATATCTATTTTTTACCTTGTTGCTGGAAAATTATTTTATGTCAACGGGCAAAAATTTACGAATCTAACGGACATTGACTGGGCGGGGTAAATGCCGTACTCTTTTTCCTGACTTCGTCACTCAAAAATTGCAGTTTTTATAATTGTTTGAAAAACAGTATTATGTATCTTTGTATACCCTCATTTTGGGGTGCGCAATGACGAAGTCAGGTGGATTATTTCATGTTGTAGGTGAGCGATAGCACTGAGAATTCCGTGCGGCGGTTAATCTGGTCGGCTGCTTGCTGGTCTTCCTCGGAAAGTGTTTTTATAAACTCTTCGGTCAGTATGTCACCCTCTTTGAACTGCGGATATAGGCGGGCGATGCGTTTGGTCACCGTCTTTGGACGCGACTTGCCGTAGCCGTGCGGCTGCAACCGGTCGCGGCTGATGCCGTTCTCGACAAGGTAGTCAACCACCGATTTTGCCCGTCGTTCCGACAGGTTGATATTGTAGGCGTCTGAGCCCCATCGGTCAGTGTGAGAAGCCATTTCGATTGTCACGTTGGGATTGTCGTGCAGCACGGCAATCAGCTCGTTGAGAGCCGTTTTCGACTCCGGCCTCAGGTCGGCCTTGTCGTAGTCGTAGAATATGTTTTCAACCACCGATGGTTTGCTGATTGACGGCAGAATGAACTCCACCCAATAATTCGCGTCTTCCATCGTAGAGTCGGAAGCGAATTCCTGTTTTTGGTTCAAGTAGCCCTTCGCGCCGGCGAGCATCACGTATTTTACGCCTCGCTGCAGCGCGAACGAGAACGATCCGTCGTCGCGCGCCACTTCCTTCTGATTCGACCCGTCGTTTCCGACGATGCGTATTATTGCATTCTTCACCGGCTCCTCGTCTTTGTCCATCACCAATCCCTCGATGGTGATTCTCACGGGGTCGTATTCGAAACTGTAGATGTGGTCGTAGCCACGCGCGTCGCCGCGGTTGGAGCTGAAAAATCCATCTTCGCCCTTCCCGAAAGTGATTCCGAAATCATCGCCGGCGGAGTTGATTGGGAAGCCCATATTCTCCACTTTCCATCGCAGGTCGGCAGGGTCGCCGACAGCCGTGGCGCGGAAAATGTCGAGTCCGCCAAAACCGGCATGGCCGTCGCTTGAGAAATAGAGAATGCTGTCGGTGCGGCAGTATGGGAATCGCTCATTGCCTGGCGTATTGATTTGGTCGCCAAGGTTTTCGAGCGTGCCTCTACGGTCCTTCAAATTGATGCGCCACAGGTCGAGTTTGCCCTGTCCGCCTGGCATATCGCTGGTGAAATACAGGTAGCGGCCGTCGGGGCTCACTGCTG
>CAJLWM010000028.1 GCA_905210415.1 uncultured Prevotellaceae bacterium | reverse complement strand
TGTGGCATCTTCGTCACAACCGCCGTGAATATTTTCACACGTCGTTTTACCCCAATTCGGTTATTAGGACTTGAAAGACTCCAAGCAGTAGAAAAATCACCACATCTACGGCCTAATGCCCGATTTGGGTTTACTTGGCGAGCAGCTGCTGAAGCAGTTCTGGCTCGTTGGTGGTGATAAAGTCGGCACCGCCGTCGATGCACCACTGCAAATCTTCTTGCTTATTCACCGTCCAGATATTCACCTTCATACCCAAGCGATGGCATTCGCCAATCCACTCAGGATGCTTGCGCATTGTGCCGAGGCTGTAATCGAGCCCTGCGCAACCTGCCGCCTTGAGTTGCTCTGGAGTCCAGTCGCCGCTGAGGTAATACACCTCGGTGCCTTTAGGGGCATGCTTCACAAATCCGAGGGTGGCCTGCTTAGAGAATGTGATGTAGGTCACACGGTCGCTTAAGCCGTATTTGCGCACCATCTTCACAATATCTTTCACAGCCTTTGCCTCATGCTTCTTGTCGCTGTGTCTCTTGAGTTCGCACACCACCTTTATATTTGGCAATTCGCTGAACTTCTTCAGGTAGGCTTCGAGAGTTGGCACATGTTCGCCATTGGCAAGGGTCTTTGCCAAAACTTCCTTCGCGGTGCTCTTTTCTATCACCACGCCGTCGATTGTAGCATCGTGATTGACCACCAACTTGCCATCGGCTGTCATCCACACGTCAAACTCCGAGCCCCAGCAACCGATAGAATCGGCCTTAACAAGCGCACGGATAGAGTTTTGAGCCGAGCCTTCGGTTTTCCAATAACCACGGTGAGCCACCACCTTCGACTGAGAATATGCGCATACGCCACACACCACAGCCATCATCACAAATAAGATTCGTTTCATAGCTTATTATATTTATAAAATTTACTTCCTTAGACCATTCGGCAATGCGCACGTCTTGACGTCACGCGTCAACAAAGATAAGCATAATCTTTTGCATCACCACGAGAATTTCTTGCTTAAAAAAAGCAGAGACACCGACACGCCACTATCTGTGGAGCATCGGTGCCACCAATTTACATAGTATTTCTAATTTCTATTATTCTACTACCACCTTTTGACCAGCTACGATTATCAAGCCGCTATTAACGTTGTCGATAACTGTTTGGCCAGCCTCAACGTTCTTTACGAACAATGCGCGACCCATGATGTCATAACCTCTCACGGTCATTGCTTCAGCAGCAGTCACCACGATAGCGTTCTTGCCATAAGGAGCAACTTCCACTTGCTTTTGAGCAACTTCGTTGGCAGAGATGCCTGATTCTATCTCGCGTATGTCCTTAAACTGATTCCAACCGTAAGTCAACTTATAGTCGTCCTTCTTGCCTGCAGGCACGTAGAGCACGCGATCGCCATAATCGTTGTCGTCGAAGATAGTATAGAGTTCTTCGCCGTCCAAGTAGCCCTTTTTCACAGCTGGAGGCACAGCGCCAAGGCAGTAAACGGTCTTGAGTTGTGGGTTGCCCTCAAACGCATAACCACCAATGTTGGTCAGCGATGCTGGCAAAGTCACTTCGGTCAGCTTAAGGTTTTTGTCGAAGCAATAGTTGCCGATAGTTTTCAACTTTTCTGATAATTTCAAGTTTTCGAGTTCGTAACAGTTGCGGAAAGCCCAGTGGCCAATAGATTCTACGCCATTGCCCATATTCACTGTCTTGAGTTTTGTTGATGAGTCGAATGCATAGTCACCAATCTTTTTAACCGACTCAGGAATTGTCACAGATATCAAATCGTCACATTCAGAAAAAGCACTGCTGCCAATTTCGGTTACAGGAATTTGTTCTCCTAAAACTTCCACGCTTGAAGCGATTACGATATCGCCAGAGTAAGGAGCTGCTACCACTTTCAGATAAGTAACTTTCTTATCTGATTTGTATTTCACGCCATTGTAGGTAACTTCTTGAACAATACCAAAAGCGCTTAACGATGTGACAGAAGCGACGAGCAAAAGCAACGCTTTTACACTTGATTTAAGTAAATAATTTGTCATATTAATACAATTTTATAGGTTATAAGTTTTCAGAGTAAATATCTCCATTTATCTTTCAAGTTGCAAGTAAGTGCATTTATTAATGCACGTTGCAAAGGTAGTAAAAAGTTTTACTCGTGCAACAATTCTAAAGAAAATCTTAAGAAATTGCGAAAAATATATTGATAAACATACAAACAAAAGAAAAATATACCAAATTGTGGTTTATTTTTGAGTTTTTATACCCTATTTTACCCGTTCAGTGGAAGGCTTTGCACATTCCAATGGCAACTGCATATCTATGTGTGCCTCAAAACGGTAAATAATCCCGTCACCTGGCGAGCATCTGCTGCAGCAACTCTGGCTCGTTGGTTGTAATAAATCGGCACCGACATCGATGCACCATTGCAAATCTTCGGGTGTATTAGCGGTCCAGATATTCACTTTCATTCCCATTCTATGACACTGCTCTATCCATTCAGGATGATTGCGCATCACACCTATATTATAATTAAGGCCAGCGCAACCTGCTGCTTTGAGTTGCATGGAAGTCCAATTGCCACCAAGATGATACACCTCAGTGCCCTCAGGAGCGCATTTCACAAACTCGAGCGTGGCTTCCATAGAGAATGTGATATACGTCACGCGATGGCTCAACCCATATTCGCCCACCATCTTCACCACTTCTGAAGTTTCGCAGTAGGCACCAAAGCACCTGTGCCAGCAAAGATAGTCATAAGCTTTTGCACCATCGCAAGACAGGCGCCATATGCATAGTTAGAATTTATATCCCTCAAAAAAACGAGGCGTTTGGGTGGATGTTAGAGGTTGAGAAGGTTGCGCAGGGTCCACCAGGCGAGGATGATTATGAAGATGCTCCAAGCCATCGTGGGGGAGTTTATCTTGCGGCAAAGGGCGTTGGTGCGGTGTCTCAGACGGCATACCTCGCAGTAGGCATACAGCGCCAGTAGTGGCAGTGATGCCACGAGCATGGCGTTGAAGCGTATGGCTTCGATGATGTTGCCACAGAGCAGGGCATGTATGGCGCGTTGTGAGCCACAACCGGGGCATTTTAGTCCGGTGAGTTGATAAAATATGCAGCGCGGAAATAGGTGCGACGTGCTTGGGTCGAACATCGTATACACGGCTATAAAGCAGAGCAATGCGATGGCCGCGGCTACACACAATATCACTGAGCGGGTGCGGGCTGACATCTTAGATAAACAGATAGTACAGTATCGCAAACGGCGCTGTGATCAGGCCGATGGCGATGGATATCATAATCCACAATTGTGCGTTCTCGCTGTAGCGGCGTGCTTGGTCGTAGTTGCCGTTGGAATTGTTGCTTGATGTGAGGGCGCTATACACCAGTGCCACGATGCCCGTTATTTGGCAACAGAGCACCAATACAAGGATTGACCATACGAGGTAGGTGGGTTGTGGCGAACCTTCTTGCTGTGGTGGCATAGGAGCACCGTAGAATTCCGTAGGTGCACGATAGTAGATAGGCGGCGGTGTAACAACGTGGGCGTTTTCTGTAGGCAGTTCGGGTGGCTGTGGCATTTGAGTTGCTTCTGCTTCAGGAACAGCTTGCTGCGCCGGTTCTGGCTCGTCAGCCGGTTCTGGTTCAACGTTAGGCATAGGTGTCTGCGATGGCTCCTGGGTAGGTGTGGCTTCAGGTTCGGGAGTGCTCTCCTGTTCGGCTGGTTGCGTTGAGGCGATTTCTTCCTCCGCCACAGATTCTGGGGCAGGCGTAGCGGTGCAGTGATGCTTTGCTGCAGCGGCTACAATGCCAGCCAATTCTTCGACGTCGCTGATTTTTTGCCAGTCGTCAAGTCCGTTGTGCCAAACGTATGTCACCTCGGGGTCGAACTCCAACTTCGCCAATTCGTCGTGCGAAAGCGGTCCGTGCTGTATGCCATCGATGTTTACCCAGTATTTCATAGTAAAGAGTTGTAATATGATGATTATTGCAAAGATAATATTTCTTGAGGAGAATATGGCGAATAATAAATTATTTATGAGTAAATTTGCACAACTACAACGCAAAAAAACGAAATAAAAGTCATGAAACAATATCTCGATTTGGTGAAGCATGTGCTTGACAACGGCACCTTCAAGGGCGACCGCACAGGCACAGGCACGAAAAGCGTATTTGGCTATCAGATGCGCTTCAATCTTGCCGACGGCTTCCCATTGCTCACCACCAAGAAGGTGCATTTGAAGTCAATCATCCACGAATTGCTATGGTTCCTGCAAGGCAGCACCAATGTGCACTATCTGCAAGAGAACGGCGTGCGCATCTGGAATGAATGGGCTGGCGAAGACGGCGAATTAGGTCCAATCTACGGCTATCAATGGCGTTCATGGCCCGACTATAAGGGCGGACACATCGACCAGATAACCGACGTGATCAATCAGATAAAGAACAATCCCGACAGCCGTCGCCTGATAGTGAGCGCGTGGAATGTGGCACAAGTGCCCGACATGGCTTTGCCACCATGCCACACTTTGTTTCAATTTTATGTAGCCGACGGCAAATTGAGTCTGCAGCTCTATCAGCGCAGTGGCGACATCTTCCTCGGTGTGCCATTCAACATAGCATCCTATGCATTGTTGCTGCTCATGGTGGCACAGGTCACTGGTCTTGAGCCGGGAGAATATATCCACACATTGGGCGATGCCCACATCTACACCAACCACTTCGACCAGGTGAATGAGCAATTGCAACGCACACCGCGCACGTTGCCACGAATGGTGCTCAACAAAGATGTGAAGAGCATCTTCGATTTCCGTTACGAAGATTTCACCCTTGAGGACTACGACCCATATCCACCTATCAAGGGTGTTGTGGCAGTGTAATTTTTATATTAATTCATTAGCGATAACGAAAGATGAACAATCTATCTGCAATAGTGGTGATAGCCGAGAATAGCGCAATAGGTAAGAACAACGATTTGCTGTGCCATTTGCCAGCCGACTTGAAGCATTTCAAGGAATTGACCATGGGGCATACCATCATCATGGGGCGCCGCACATTCGAGTCGTTGCCTAAGGGCGCATTGCCAGGCCGCGAAAACATAGTGGTGACGCGCAATGCCGATTATCAAGCCGCAGGTGCGGTGGTGTGCCATAGCGTAGACGAGGCTTTGCAAAAGGCCTCGATGCCCGGTGAGAGATTTATCATTGGCGGAGCGCAACTTTATGCAGCCACCATCGATAAGGTGGATATGCTTCATCTCACAGAGTTGCATGCGTCGTTTGCCGATGCCGACACCTTTTTTCCACATTTCAATCGCGACGAGTGGCAAGAAGTGGAGCGCATCGACTGCCAAGCCGATGAGCGCAATCGCTATCCTTACAGTTTCGTGACACTAAAAAAGAAGTGAGGTGAGATAATATATGACCGTCGCGGCTTGAATATTATCCAACCCCACTCGAGAGAGATATTGAAACTTAACAGAAATGCAACGTTATTAACACATTGTAATATCTATTGTCTACTTATTGGAATTGTTTCTGATTGTATAACACGGGCATGGTGGCGATTGTTCGCCGCAGATGCAGAAAAATTAGAAAAAATATTCAGATGACAGATCAACCCACCAAAACAGATGGCGCAGAACAGCCCTCGCTGAAACTGAAAACGGCTCGCACGCTCAAGTGGAACAGCATCAACAAGATGGCAGAACACATCTTGTATGCCGTTACTGGAATTGTGCTTGCCAACATCGTTTCGCAGGAGGACTTTGGCATTGTGGGGGCTATATTGGTGTTTCAGGCGTTTGCCACGCTATTTGTTGATAGCGGATTCTCAAGCGCACTGATTCAGCGCAAAGAGCCCACCACGCTCGATTATAGCACCGTGTTTTGGTTTAACCTCGGTGTGAGCGTCTTCATCTATGGGGTGTTGTGGGTGTGTGCGCCGCTTATCGACCTCATGTTTCAGGCCGGTGGACGGCTTGTGCCGCTAAGCCGTGTGATGTTCCTCACTTTTATCCTCAATAGCACGGCATTGGTGCAGACCAATAGGCTGATAAAGCAGATGAATGTGCGCATGGTGGCTGTGAGCAATGTGATAGGGCTCGTGGTGAGTGGCGGTGTGGGCATTTGGCTTGCTGTGGCGGGCTATGGAGCGTGGGCCATTGTGTGGCAGTCGGTGGTGCTTGCTGCCATCAAGAGCGCCGTGTTGTGGGTGTGTACACGTTGGCGACCCACTATGCAATTTAGCATGGCATCGCTCCGCTCGATATTCAAGGTAGGGGTGGGCGTGATGACCAGCAGTCTGCTCAACGTGGCATCGCAGAATATATATTCATTTATCGTAGGTCTATTTTACAACCTCTCGCAATTGGGCTGCTACACTCAAGCTGACAAGTGGAGCAAAATGGGTGTGGCATCGCTGTCGCAGATTCTCACCACCACATTTTTGCCGGTGCTGAGCGGTGTGCAGGACGATGTGGAGCGATTATTCAGAATGATGTCGAAAATCAATCGTCTTTCGGCATATCTTGTGTTGCCGTGTATGGGCATACTGTGCCTCACGGCTCCGTCTATCTTCCATGTGCTGTTTCAGCACAAGTGGGACAATGCCATAGTGCTGTTTCAGCTGCTTGCCCTGCGAGGCATATTCACCATCATAGCGGCTGTGTATTATAATTTTGTGCTTGCTGTGGGCGATGCCAAGCGATTGGTGTATAGCGAGGTGGTGAAAGACGCTATAATGGTGGCCGCGATAGTGGTGACGGTGCGCTACGGCATCGTTTGGCTTGTGATAGGTCAGGTGGTGGCAGGCGTGATATGCTATGGCTACAATGTGTGGCTTGTGCAGCGCGTCACCGGATATAAAGCCATGCGTGTGCTTGGCGAGACCACATCGTATATGCTCATGACAGTGGTGGCAGTGCTTGCGGGCATGTCGCTCAATCTGGTGCTCGACAATGCGTGGTTGCTATTGCCGGCACAGGTGCTGGTGTGTGGCGCCGTGTATGTTGCGCTGAATTATGTGGTAGGCGGAGAGATACAGCGCGAGGTGCTTGAATATGCGCTCGGCCGCTTTCGTCGCAAGTGAAGCAGTGATGCCTTGCATCAGTATATCCTTAGCGCCTTGGTTTTCTGCCAAATTATGCGCAGAATGAGTGGGGGTTGTGAGAATTTATGATTAACTTTACTGCGATGTCAAGTAATGTGTTTGTAGTCGAGGGGAAAGGGCGTTGCCTACACTCAGTGAGGCGCAAACGCGCTATGTTATACCGTAAAAAATCCGAAATAGTAATGATGCGAAAACAGATTATCACGTTGATTCTTTTTGTGGCGATGATGGGCTTTGATGCCTATGCGCAAGTGATGGGCAGTTGGGACGTAGTGCCATTGCCACAGTCGATAGCGCTCAAGGGAGCCGCTCCGTTTGTGCTTGATGCCAACACCACAGTGTATTACGACAAGTCCGATGCTGCGCAGCAACGCAATGCCGAGTTTCTTGTGGCATACGTTGGCGAAATGACCGGCATAAGCCTTCGCACTACTACCTGCGAGGGCGACAATCAGATACGTCTTGCGCTTGATGCCACTCTGCCAAGAGCCGAGGGCTATCGCATCACGGCTGGCGATAAGGTGATTTTGCTTCAGGGGCAAAGTCATGCGGGCGTGTTCTACGGTATGCAGACCATTATGAAAGCCCTGCCGGTGGTGAGCGATGCTGAAAAGGTGGCGTTGCCGGCGGCTGTGGTGAATGATGCGCCACGCTTCGGCTATCGTGCGTTTATGATTGACGTGGGCCGGCACTTCTTCAGCGTAGACTATCTGAAGAAGCTCATCGATATCTTCGCCTTGCACAACATCAACTATTTCCATTGGCACCTCACCGAGGATCAAGGCTGGCGAATCGAAATCAAGAAATATCCGCTTCTCACCAAGGTGGGCTCGCGTCGCACCGAGACCACTTTGGGGCACGAAACAGGCTTATACGATGGAAAACCGGTGGAAGGCTTCTACACGCAAGATGAAGCACGCGAGATAGTGCGCTATGCAGCCGAACGCTACATCACCGTGATACCTGAGATAGATATGCCGGGTCACATACAGTCGGCACTTGCTGCCTATCCGTGGCTTGGTTGCACCGGTGGACCGTATGAGGTGTGCCGCGACTATGGCGTGATTGATGAGGTGCTGTGTGCCGGCAACAACCGCACCCTGCAGTTTGCCAAAGATGTGATAGCCGAGATTATGGACATATTCCCGTCGCCTTATATTCACATCGGTGGCGATGAGTGCCCGAAGGTGCGATGGAAAGAGTGCCCTGCTTGTCAGGCAAAGATAGCTCAGTTGGGATTGACCGATGCCGATGGCCACAGCAAGGAAGATAATCTGCAGTCGTGGTTTATGGGCGAAATTGAGAAGGACATCAAGGCGCGCGGCAGAAAGATGCTTGCGTGGGATGAGATATTAGACGGCACACCGTCGAAAGACATCATTGTGATTGGTTGGACAAGTCCGAAAGCCTGCGTGCGTGCTGCTAAGGCAGGACACAAGGCGGTGATGGCACCAATACAGAATTTCTATTTCTCTAATAGGGAAATCAACAAGATAACAGGCTTGCCAAGCATTGAGCGGGTGTATGAGGTGAATCCACAGGCCGACGAGCTCACCGAGGCAGAGCGCCAGAATATCATCGGCGCTGAGGGCTGCATCTGGACGGAATGGGTGGCCGACGGCGACAAACTGGAGTGGGAACTGCTGCCACGACTTGCTGCCCTGAGCGAAGTGCAGTGGACTGCCCCTGAGCGCAAAAATCTTATGGGCTTCATGGCGCGAATGCAGCGCCTGCTCGATATCTATCGCCTGAAGGGCTTGCGCTATAAGGATGATGTCTTTCAAGACACAATGGGTGGCGAATGACGCCGTTGCCGAGATTGCACACGCCGAGTGTCGCCTCAAAAAAATATGAGGCGGAGACGACGCGGTGTGGTGAAATGACGAAAATAATGCGTATATTTGTGCTTACAAATCGCTGCTTAGGTGGCGAGGTGGCTTGTGAAACCTGAAACAAAATAACCAATAAAATACCCTATAAGTAATGTACGAACAAGACAAACGAATAGTGATGACCCTTGATGCCGGCGGCACAAATTTCGTGTTTTCTGCAATTCAAGGATGTAAAGAAATCATCAACCCTATTGGCATTCCTGCCGTGGCTGACAATCTGCAAGGCTGCCTTCTGACTCTCGTTGAGGGCTTCGAACAGGTGAAAAAGCAACTTCCTGAGGCTCCTGTTGCCATCAGTTTTGCTTTCCCTGGTCCTGCCGACTATAAGAATGGCATTATTGGCGATTTGCCTAACTTCCCAGCGTTCCGCGGTGGTGTGGCTCTCGGTCCGTTCTTGCAGAAGCATTTCGATATACCTGTGTTTATCAACAACGACGGCGACCTCTTTGCTTATGGCGAGGCATTGGCTGGCGCGTTGCCCGAACTCAATGCTGCTATCTTGGCAGCCGGCGGCACTAAGCAATACAAGAATCTGCTTGGTGTGACCTTCGGCACTGGTTTCGGTGGCGGTTTGGTGATTGACGGCACATTGGTGACTGGCGACAACAATTCGGGTGGCACAGTGTGGTGCTGGCGCCATAAGGACTATTCCGACAAGATATGCGAGGAAGGCGTGAGCGTGCGTGCTGTGAAGCGCGTGTATGGCGAGTTGGCTGGCGTTGATGCCAGCGCTCTCACTCCAAAAGACATCTTCGATATCGCTGAAGGTGCTCGCGAGGGCGATGCTAAGGCTGCTGTGGCTTCGTTTGCCAAGCTTGGCGAGGTGGCTGCCAACACTATGGCGCATGCGGCAAATTTGTGCGACGGCGTGATGGTGATAGGTGGTGGCATTGCTGCTGCTCACAAATACATCATCCCAGCAATGATGGCTGAGTTTAATGGCGCTATCGGCCGCTTCTCTGGCGACACATTCCCACGCATGGAGTCGAAGGTTTACGACCTCACCGATATGTCGAATGTGGCTGATTTCGTGAAGGATGCTTCAGTGAAAATCAAGGTGCCGGTGTATGGCGACGAGATAATCTACGACAAGGAAAAGCGCAGCGCCATCATGGTGTCGAAGCTCGGTGCAAGCCGTGCCATCAACCTCGGCGCTTACACATTTGCCCTTGCGCAAATCGACGCGTAAAAATCCATATAGCAAAATAGATAACAATAGAGAGAAGCAACGTCAGTGATGGCGTTGCTTCTTGTATAATAACCATTTAATGAACGATTTGGGTTTAATATCGGGTGCCGGCTTCGGGGCTGTCGAGGGCTTCGGTGACTGGCCAGATGCTTAGGCACTCATCGATGGTGCAGCCGCGCACTTCGGCATAGCCCTCGGCCATAAGGTGCTGCATCGATTCGGTGGCAGGCAGGCGCTCGAAATTCTTCACTCCCTCGGCGATGCTCACCGTGGTGAAGCGTATGCGGTTGAGGTCTACCACTTCCACCAGAGGCGCTCCGTCGGCATCTTCGCCCAGCAGCAGGTTGCCGCGCGAGAAGTCGCGGTGTATCATGCCAGCCTCGTGCATCTTGGCTGCGGTGCGGCCTATTTCGCGCAGATATTTTTCGGGATTATCTATGGTTCCCTTCAGGATGTCGATGTAGGTGTAGGGCAATGTGCTATGCGCCGACGCGTAGTAGCTGCGGGTGAATAGCGGACCCACACGTTCGCTGCACCAGCCCACAGGCGCTGGGCTGCCGATGCCCTTGCTGCGAAGCAAGGCGGCATAGATGCACGAGCGTTGCGCTTTGGATGAGCGCAGAAATCCGTAGGCAATGCGGTTGATGATATTTGGAGTGCCGAACGATTTCACCACCACCTCGCCAGCCGTAGTGCTGAATTGGCGTAGTTCGTTGCGGCCGCTGTAGATTGGTTTGCCGCAATCTTGGCGGAACAGGGTGGGCAGAGTGGCAATGAATGTGTGCAGCGAAGCGAATTCGCTCTCGGTGTGTACGCGGCGCGGGTGCAGCAGGCGGTAAGCCGCATTGATGATACGCGACCACGAGCGGTGGTAGCGCAGCGGTCCGCCCAATTCGCGCTCAAAGAATTCCGGATGGCGCTTGTTGAGCACATCCACCACATGGCGCTTGAGCAGGCGGTCGCTCACGCGCTTGCTGTTGGGCAGAATGCGGTAGCGCAGCCCGATTTCTGGCAGAGTCACCACCTTGCCGCCCTCTTTGAGCATTGCTATCCAGAACTCCCAGTCTTCGCGCGCCTTCACCTCGGGGCAATAGCCCTCGGTGCGATAGTAGTCGCTACGGCGATACATGGCAGTGGCAGGAATCATATTTTTTCTGGCGAGCAGGCGGGGAGAATAGGGTTTCAGATGCCAGCGGCCTGTGCGTTCACCGAAAAACTCGCCGCTCGGCACCACCACTTTCACCTCGGGGTCGGCGTTGAGCACCTTCACTGCGTCGGCGATAAACTGCGGCATCAGCAGGTCGTCGGCATCCACAGGCAGTATGTATTCGCCACACGAGGCAGCCACTCCGGCATTGCGCGCACGGCACACTCCGCTGTTGGATTGCCTTATCAGTCGCACGCGTGAGTCGGCATCAGCCACGGTTTGCACTATGGCAGCCGAATTGTCGGTTGAGCCGTCGTCTACGCACACCACCTCAATGTCGGCATAGGAGGAAGCCAATACCGAATGTAGTGTTTCGCCCACAAATCGGGCTGCGTTGTATACGGGAATGATTACTGATACCATATCTGTTTTTGGGTGCGGTGTGAGAGATTAGTTTTTCGACAATTTGTTCCACATATATATGCCGTAGAACGAATTGACGAAGTAAACGCTATATTTAGCCACGGTCATAAATGAGAATTCAGAGTCGCTCATGAGCCACATGACGATGTAGGCAACGTTGATAAACAGCCACATATACCATTGCTCCACATAAGCCTTCACCGACACATACATTGTGATGATAGACATCACTGTGGTGAACGAGTCGAGCCACATCTGCATAGGCATATCGTAGCTGGTCTTGAGGGTCTTAAACTCGATGTCGGGGAATATGCTCTTGAGCGTGTCGATAAACCATGGGCCGAAGTGGGTGAGGAATTCGCCCAATGCGAAGGTGCAGATAGCCACCGTGGCCACGGTGATGATGCGTTGGCCCCAGGTCATGTAGCGGGTGTGTATGGTGGTAGAGCCGTCGTTGCGCACGCGCTTGCTCCACTTTTTCCAGCCGATGAATTGCATAGGCAGGTTATAGACCAATCGCTGCAGCATGTCGCCGTAGATGTGTGTGCAGAAGCAGATGTAGATGTGCAGAAACGCCTCCACGGTGCCGAATATCCAGTTGGCCATGGCGCCTTTAGCGCCGAGCACCACGCAGAACACGCCCAGAATGGCGGCAATCGCCGATATGGCAACGTTGAGTGAGATAGAGCCTGTGGTGGCTATTTTCATGGCAAAACCCACAATGGTGAGTGTGAGGATTGCGCCGAGTAAGATCCATTCAAAAGTGTTGAGTCCGCGCAACGATTGTCGCACGGTGTAGAGGTAATTGTTTTCGTTATTGCTCATTTGAGATGTCTGTGAGTTTGATTTGTGGGGCAAAGGTAACATAAAACGCTTATATGGCAAAATAAGAGTGTGTGGTACACCCGTTTAGTGCCGAGTAAATTTGTAATTTCTCAGATTTAATAAATTAATATTGAAATACGGTGATATTGTATGTGTTACCATAACTATTGGCGTGCACTAATCGCTTGATAATGGCTTGATAAGAGTAATTTATGCGCCGTGATATTGTAAAAATAGGCTATTTTAACAATTGTATTAATTCTGTTGAGGCTATGTTAAAAACGCCGATTTCGTGCTAATAAGTTTGTGGATTTGCAAATAATTCTTAATTTTGCACACATAACCAAATCTGATTATGCCAAGAGTAGCAATGAGAAGTATTTAAAACAAGCCTTTGTCATCTATTTTTGACTTTAAAAAGGTTTTGGAAACAAAACATTTAAGAATAATTCATAAACATAAGACATTATTAATAAATAATATAACCGAAATAACAACTAACTATTTATAATTTAAGTAAAATTCTATGGTCAAACAGTTCAAACTATTTCCTGCTTTGCTGGCAATAGCAATGGCAACACCTGTCATGGCAATCGCAGCAGATAAGGCAGCGCCTGCTCCACAGAGCGCTAATCAGTCGAATGGTGTTTTATCAGGAGTTGTAAGAGACGCCGAGGATGTTATCATCGGTGCTTCTGTCATGGTTAAGGGCACAACAAAGGGTGCTTCTACCGACCTCGACGGTGCGTTTACAATTTCTGGCGTTACTCCAGGTTCTACAATTCAAGTTTCATACGTTGGTTACAAGACACAAGAAATTGTGTGGAACGGTGGAAATCTTGACATTTTGTTGCAACCTGGCGACAATGTGCTTGACGAAGTGGTGGTGACCGCTCTTGGTATCAAGCGCTCATCTAAGGCCCTCGGTTATGCAGTTACCGAATTGAAGGGCGACGACCTCAATGCCAACCTCATCAACCCAGTGCAAGCCCTTCAAGGTAAGGTAGCCGGTGTTGATATCAGTTCTTCCGACGGTGGTATGTTTGGTGCTTCAAAGATTTTGATTCGTGGAGCCTCTACCCTTGGTAAGAACAACCAACCTATCTACGTAGTTGACGGTATCATTCTCGACAACGGTATCGTGGAAAACGATGCTGACTGGGCAAGCGGTAACTCTAACTATGGTAACGAACTTAAGAACCTTAACCCTGACGACTTCGAGACAGTATCAGTACTTAAGGGTGCTGCTGCAACTGCACTTTATGGTTCTCGCGGTCTGAATGGTGCCGTAGTGATCACCACAAAGAGTGGTAAGGGCTCAAAGGGCTTGGGTATCAATGTGTCTCAGACATTCGGTTTTGATGTCATGACTGGTCAACCACAATTCCAAAACGAATATGCTGAAAGCTTTATTCCAGGATGGCTTAATGGTGACAACCCATTTGATTACAGAGAAGTGTATTGGACAAATAGTGATGGTATTCCATCATATAAGGTTCTTGCTCAATATGGTGGTGACGGTTCTTCTTTTGGTCCTTCATTCAAGAGCCTTCAAGAAAACTATGGCCAACTTGAATGGTGGGATGGCTCATTGATTACTCCTAAGGCTTATAAGAACAACTTTAAGGATGCTTACAACACTGGATTCAACAGCAATACCAACGTAGCAATCAGCGGTGGCAACGACAAGACCACATTCTACACATCATTGTCGTATAAGTATGCCAACGGTACTTTGCCAAACAATAGCTTCGACCGTTTCTCTCTCTTGGCTAAGGCATCTCACAAGATCTCTAATGCTGTGGAACTTGAGGCAAGCATGACATTTGCTAAGTCAATGCCAAAGAATGCACAGATGAACATTGGTGAAATGTTTATTGGTGGTAGTTGGGACCGTACATACAACTCTAAGTACTTCCGCGATAAGTATAAGGGTGAACACGGCGGTTTGGCAAGTGCTACTTATGGCGACAAGTATGCTTATATCCCTGGTCGTGGTGTATGGTGGTCAATTTGGGAAAACAATTACTATCAAAAGGAAACAGTTGTTCGTCCTGACTTGAAGCTTACTGCACAACTCACTCCATGGTTGAAGTGGGTCACTGAAGGTAGTTACAACTACTACTACGTGCGCAGCGAAAGCAAGGAACCGGGTTCGGGTTATCAAAACAAGGGTGGTTTCTATAGCATTGGCTTCAGCCAAAAGGAACAAATCAATGCCAATACCAACTTTATGTTTGATAAGCAATTAAGCGAAGATTGGCACATCAACGGCTTCTTGCGCTATGAACTCTATCACGACTATAGCATGGGTCTCAGCTCAAAGACAGAAGGAGACTTTATCGTTCCAAACCAATATTTCTTGGGCAATGGTTCGAATGGCTATAAGACAGAGCAAACCATTGGTGGCACAAAGACTGTACAATCAGTAGCTGCTCAATTTGGCTTCAGCTGGCGCGACCAAATCTATGTTGACGTTACTGGCCGTAACGACTGGGCATCAGCCCTCGTTTATGCCGATGGTCATGGCAACTATTCATACTTCTATCCATCAATCAACGCTTCTTGGTTGATTCACGAAACATTCCGTGGCAAATTGCCTTCTTGGATCTCATTTGCTAAGGTGCGCGGATCTATAGCACAAGTTGGTAACGACTGCGATGCTTATTACGTAAACTCAGCATACTCTCTTAGCTCTTACAACAACGGCAATCAAAGCTACTATTCACTCTCATTGGCTGATAAGTCGTATGCACAAAACTTGAAGCCAGAGCGCAAGACTTCATGGGAAATTGGTCTTGACTGGCGTTTCTTGGGCAACCGTCTTGGTCTTGACTTCACATTCTATAAGGAAAACACCAAGAACCAAATCATGGATGTTGAGATTCCTTACGAATCGGGCTACAGCAAGGCTCTTATCAACGCTGGTAACATCCAAAACTCTGGTGTGGAATTGGCTTTGAACACTACTCCTATCGAAACTAAGGACTTCACTTGGGATTTGAACTTCACTTACACAAAGAACAACTCTAAGATTGTTGAACTCTCTGATCTCGTAGCTGATTATATCAAATTGAATGGTGAACCTGCTTATGGTAACTATCGTGTGGGTTCGGTAGCTAAGGTTGGTAGCGCTTATGGTTTGATTCTTACTGACTCAAATCCTGCTAAGGACTATAAGTATGATGAAAATGGTGCTATCATCGAAGGCTCTGGCTCAGGCAAGAATATTTTGCAATGGAGAGATGGCCAAAGAGCTGCTCAGACTATGCGTTCTGGTAGAATTGAAGAAGTTGGCTCAATCCTTCCTAAGTTCTTGGGTTCTGTAAATACTTCGTTCCGCTACAAGAACTTCACTCTTAGCGCAAGTTTCGATATGCGCTTCGGTGGTAAGGTGGCTTCTTATGGTTCTCACTATGGTAATGCTTATGGCTACTTGAAGTCTTCATTGGCAGGTCGTGATGCTGCTCATGGTGGTCTTACTTGGACATCTGCATACGACGGTGTAACATACGACGACGGTGTAATTCCTGATGCCATCATATTGTCGGGTACAAAAATCACTCAACCAGATGGAAGCAAATATATTGTAGGCGCTGGTAGCGTATCTCCTAACGGTGAGTCATTCCAAGAACTTGTGGATAAGGCTAAGATCGAACCATTGCACTCTGCTACATGGACATACTTCAACAACTCATGGGGTCAAGCTGTGGTTAACGACACATGGTTTAAGACTTTGAACTACATCGCATTCCGCGACCTTTCATTGTCATATCGCTTCGACAACAATATCGCAAGCAAACTTCATGCTAAGGGCTTGAGCATCACTGCTTCTGCTCACAACTTGGGTTATTTGTTGAACTCAATGCCTAACAAGGAAAATCCTGAAGCTGTGTCTGGTACTACTGCTGCCGAATTCCGTGTTCGTCAGTTCACAGGCGTGACAACAAACTTCACTTTCACTATCAACGCTTCATTCTAATATAGTTTTAACGGAATTTAATTATTATAAGAATATGAAATTCAACAAAATACTATTAGCGGCAGCAATGGCTTCGGTGTTGACCGTGTCTACTACCAGTTGTGCTGACGACTATAAAGATTTGAACCAAAAGCCATCGGATGTCACTAAAGTTGACCCTAAGGGCTTGATGGCTCAAGCTGTGATTAAATTTAATCCAAATCCATATTTGCTTTGGTTCTATAACGTGAATTATATGACACGTTGGAGCCAAATGGCTTGCCCAACAGGCAGTTTTACAGATTCATTTACTGAAATGGCTGAGTGCGGCGACCAAGGTAGCCAATACGTGGCTACTCTTCGTTACCGCAACGAAATCCGCAACTATATCGACAATAGCGGTGAAGAAAAGATGCGTGGCTACGAGGCTGTATGTACAGTGCTTTCTGTTTACCTCGGCATCTTCGACAGCGATGTTTATGGCGCGCTTCCTTACACTGAGGCTTGCCGTTATAAGTTTGATGGTATTCTTACTCCGAAGTATGATTTGATGCCAGACCTTTATGCTACTTGGTTGAAGGAATTGGATGAATCAATTGCTATCTTCCAACGCAGCGATATTGAAAACAACCCTGGTCAAGACGTGGTTTACGCTGGCGATTGGGCTAAGTGGGCTAAACTTGCCAACTCTTTGAAGCTTAAGATTGCCGTTCGTCTTCTCGTTCAAGACAAGGCTCAAGCATTCTCTATTGCTCAGGCAGTAGCTGGATCATCGGCTGGCTATATCGATGATATGGGCGATGACTTCTACTTCTGCAAGGCTACTAAGGCTAATAGTGGCGACAACGACGCTGTGTATGGCACCGGTAACGGTCTCGCCTCTCCAGGTCTTAGCAAAAATGTTGCAGACTTCTTGATTGGCTCTCTCGACCCACGTATCCGCTTCATCTACGACAAGAACAACTTGAACTCTAAGGTTATTCAAGGCTTTATCGATGCTGGTACATTCGACAAGTTGCCAGATTGCATCAAGGATGTTGTAATCCGTGACGAGCAGGGCAACTTCAAGGCATGGGGTGGCCTCGGCGAACCATGGGTACGTTACCAAGGTCTTCCTGTAGTTCTTAATGGTAACATTAATAAGGCTTATGCTAAGTACTTCAACTATGGTACTGACTACAACCTTACCGTGGATGAGGCTACTAAGACTTACTATCCATTCTCTACTTATAGCGAAGAAATACGTCGTGGACGCTGCACATTTACAGTACCGACATTGGGCAAGAAGGTTATTCAAGACACCGATCCTAACCCATTGTACAACATGTATATGACTGCTGCTGAAGTGAACCTTTATCTTGCTGAATTTAAGGCTTTGGGTGCAAACCTTCCACAAGACGTAGAATACTACTACAACCGTGGTGTTCGCTTCTCTGTGCAAACTTACGACAAGTTGGCTCGCGACAACAAGATTCCTTACTACGGCACAACTTATGGTTATGACGAAAACGAAAAGGTGATTGACCTTCAACCAGGTGAAATCGACAAGATGATGGCTACAAACAACGTTAAGTTGTCGGCTGGTAATCAACTCGAAAAAATCTACTTGCAAGAGCTTATCCACTTCTCTTTGATGCCAGACGATCAATTCGTTACTGCTCGTCGTTCGGGTTATCCTAAGATTGGTTCTAACTTGCTTCCATTCGTTAAGTTTAACAACATTGTTCTTGAAGCTATTCCTCGTCGCTTCGAAATCGGTGCACTTTCTCCAACCGACAAGATGAGAGACCTTAAGGAAGAAGCTTATAAGGCTCAAGGTTTCAACACAATCGGTTCTGGTCACTCAGGTGCTGCATTCAACCTTAGTGGTTCGGCGCTCAACACCGAGCGTGTATGGCAAGACCTTGGTGCTCCACAATGGGGTACTCCAGCCAAGTAATCTTTTAGGATAAAGATACAAATTCTATATCGAGGCTGCGTCGCAAGGCGCAGCCTTTTTTGTATGCCAATATTGCATATTATCGCATAGTAGAATTGTGGGTCTATCTCACGCAGATGACGCAGATCAGACAGATTTTGTGCGCTGAGGCAGAGCCGTTTTGTTACACGCCCTAATGCCCGATTCGGGTTAACGTTAATTAACCATAAGTTTGTATGCAAATGAATAAAAGTTCCTATTTTTGCATAAGTAGTTGTTGTACATAAACAGAACTGAAAAAGATCAAAATTTTTTAATAACCAAAAAATAGAACATGAAAAAAGTATTAAATTTTTTATTATTAGCGATGATGCTCGTGGTGTCGTCGTGTGGTGATGATAATAAAGAGCCTCAGAAGATAAATTTGGCGACTATCCCGCGTGAGTATAGTGCTGACAACGTGCAATTGCTCGTTAACGGATTTGCCACGAAAGTGGAAGATAATGTTAGATTACAAATGAGTGGTGTGCATAATCCAATAGAAACAGAGAACGATATGCATATGAAGTTAACGATGTGGCCAGATGTGCAATTAGACTTTGTGGTGCATGCCATATCACACGCCGACTATGTGGAGTTTGAAAGTGATTTTGGAACAACTATTGGCGCAAAACTCCGAGGTGTGGCAAAAGGCTTGATAAAAGATGGCGCTATGAAATTGGATTTAACCTACGAGGTAGAGCAAAAAGCTGAGTTTGAAAGTGAATATGTATATAATTTGTCACCGGTAAGTATTACAACGAATCGTGTTATCCCGGAAGTTGAATGGCAAGGAACGATATATAGTGGCAGTGAATTTAAGTCTTTGGCGCTGAAGCCTGTGATGGATAGAATGCGAGAATGCGTAGGTGGAAGATATATGAGCGTGAAAGTTAATCGCGATTGCTCAATATCATTCGGCTCGAAAGATAAGGTAGATGGTGACTTGAAGCCATTCCCTGGCAAGTATTATGGCGTTTGGACGGGAAGTGATATAAGTTATGTGCGTACTGATGAACAAGGCGCAAGGTTTTTGTCTAAACTGATATGTGGCAAGGATGAGATCGTTGATAAGTATGTGCATAATCGCGACGGTGACACGTATTACTATAGAATTTACTTCTGGGACACAAACCGTGGCGGAATGCAAGTGGTGTTTGAAAGTAAAGACGATCAGGCATCAATGTACGAACAGTATACAATGTATGTGCGTTCGCTTCAACGCTGGATTGATACATTTATGGCTGAAGGAAGAACTGATGATGCTAAGTGCCTAAAGCTGTTTATGGATAAATGTAATGGTGGAGAAATATATTGGTTGCCGCAAGGTAAAAATTAATGCTTAGAAAAATATTGTGAGTGGGAAAAACTGTGATTATATTTGTAAGTAAATAACCAAAAAACGGATAATATGATGCGTAAACTATTATTAATAGCCGCATTACTTGTTGGCTTGACCGGTATGGCTCAACAACTGAAGCGCGTGTTTCTATTCAACGGCTTCTCTGATGGTGTGGTGCTGTATAAAAATGGCGCAAAAGTAGGGGCAAAACTCAATTACGATGCCAACAATTTCGCAATGCTGTATATGCAGGGCAATGTGATGATGGAGTTGGTGAATCCACAGACTGTCGACACGGTGTATGTGGGTGGCAAGAAACTGGTGTATCACGACAAACGATTTTGCGAGGTGGTGGACCTTGGCGCTGACCGCAAGGTGCTTATCGGCTGGTTGATTAAGTCGGTATATGAGGGCAGAACCGGAGCGTTTGGTTTGCCTACACAGGCGCAGGTGATAAAACTGCGTGCCGTGGACTTGATTGGCCCGGAGTATCGTCATAACATGAATGCCGGTATGGAAGCGGCGCAATATGATGCCCGTAATGCCGAACTTGAGGTGTGGCAGCAGAAGAATGCCAACTCGTATTACTTCGTGAAAGACGGTGTGGAGGTGACCTTGCGCAAGATGAACGACATATACAAGTATTTTCCTGGCAAGAAGGAGCAAATTAAGGCCTACGCCAAGGAGAACAACTTGGATATGATGCACACTCAGCGTGCACTGCGACTGATTGACTATTTGATGAAACTATAGGCGATGGCTGCCGCAAGGTGGGGCTATCCTCGGCAGAAATAAAAAATATCACCAGCTCTGGCAGATGACTTTGCTGTTCGTCTGCGGGGTGGTGTGTTTTTTTGTAGATTTGCGCCGATGGTGTTATCTTTGTAAAAACCAAAATAAAAAAAGATATGAATTTTAAGAATATTTCATGTGTGGCTTGTGGAGTGCTTGCCGCTATGGCAATCAACGCATCGGCTCAGACCTATGTGCACGAGCAAAGTAAGGAATACATTTGGCCCACCGACCAGAAGGTGGTGGAGAAACTCAAGGGGTGGCAGGATTTGAAGTTCGGCGTGCTGTTGCACTGGGGCTTGTATTCGGTGCCAGGCATCGTTGAGTCGTGGTCGATAACTTCAGAAGACTGGATCACTCCACCTGCCGATAAGACCTACGAGGAATATAAGCAGTGGTATTGGGGATTGATAAAGGAATTCAATCCGGTGAAGTTCAACCCTGAGCAATGGGCTCGCGTGGCAAAGGATGCGGGTATGAAATATGTGATCTTCACCACTAAGCACCACGATGGCTTCTGCTTGTGGGACACCAAGACCACCGACTTCAATATCACCAACAGCGCATTTCGTGGCAATGAGCGCCAAGATGCTCTGCGCTATGTGCTCGATGCTTTTCGCAACGAGGGCTTGATGCCGGGCACTTATTTCTCTAAGCCCGACTGGCATAGCAACTACTATTGGTGGACTGCCAAGGCTACGCCTAACCGCAGCCACAACTACGACATCAAGCAATATCCTGAGCGCTGGAAGAATTACCAGAAGTTTGTGTATAATCAGGTGGAGGAATTGATGAACAACTACGGCCCTGTAGACATCCTGTGGCTTGATGGCGGATGGTGTACGAAACCTCGCGAGGATATCAACCTTGATGGCATAGTGGACATGGCTCGCAAGGCTCAGCCGGGATTGATAGTGGTGGAGCGCGCTTGCCCAGGCATTCACGAGAATTATCAGACACCAGAGCAGACTATCCCTGACCATCAGATATTGAACCCTTGGGAAAGCTGCATCACACTCACAAACGACTGGGGTTGGACTCCAAAAAACAAGTGGAAGTCGGTTGCGAAGGTGGTAGGAATATTGACCGAAATCGTGGCTAAGGGCGGTTCGCTTGTGCTTGGCGTTGGTCCTACTCCGCAAGGCGAAATCGAGCCAAAGACCGTGGCAGAACTGGCTGAGATAGGCGCATGGCTTCGTGCCAATGGCGAGGCTATCTATGCCACAGTGCCTACGCCAGTATATCGCAACGACGAAAGCACCATGTGGTTCACAGGCAACAAGGATGGCAAGACCGTATACGGCATCGTGCCACAGCGCGACGGAGAGGCGTTCCCAACCACCATATCGTGGAAGGGCAATGTGCCTCGCAAAGGCAGCAAGATAGTGCAGCTAAGCACACGCAAGGCACTGAAGTATAAGACAGTGGGCGATGTCACCACGGTGACTTTGCCAAAGAATGCCAACGGCAGCAATGGTGTGGCATTTAAGATTATGACAAAGTGACCCAACCCCTCGCGGCACACGCATCGGCGGGGATGATATAGCACAGGGGGGCGCATCGCATTGGCGGAGCGCCCCCCTGTGTGTATTGCTGTGATTCGGGTAATTGGGGGCATCTCCGAGGTTGACCTTCGGGGGGCCGCTATGGATGATGCACGAAAAAAGATGATAAATGTTTCCAATTCACGAAACATTGTGTTATCTTTGCGTGCAAGATGGTAAAAACTTTGTATAAATAATATAATTATGGCAAAGGAAATTTTTCGATTGATGTTGACCGATGAAGCAAAAGACTTCATTGATAAGTTGCCAGATGCAGTGTCGTATAAAATATACTACAACATTAAACGTGTGGCAGGAGGTGAGCGCAATCGAGAATTATTTAAAAAATTGGAGAATACTGAGATTTGGGAATTCCGCACGCTGTATTATAAGACAGCCTATAGGCTATTTGCTTTCTGGGATAATGACGAGGAGACTTTGGTTATTGCTACTCATGGGATTATCAAAAAGACGCAGAAGACGCCTAAGAAGGAAATTGCTAAAGCGGAAGCAATCAGAAAAGAATATTTTAAAAATAAATAATTATGGCAAAGATGAAACTTACATCGTTGAATGAAGCTCTTGATGAGCGCTTTGGAAAAATTGGAACTCCGGAGCGTGATGCTTTCGAGAACGACGTGGATGAGGCATTGCATGCCTATAGATTGGGCGAGGCCATCAAAAAGGCTCGTATTGAACAAAATTTGACACAAGAAGAACTCGGACAGCGTATCGGAGTGAAAAGAGCACAGATATCTCGATTGGAAAGCGGATATAGTATAACAATTCCTACGATGAGAAAGGTTTTTAAGGCTCTTGGCGTGGTATCGGCAACTGTAGATCTGGGTGTTGCCGGAAAAGTGGCTTTGTGGTAAACCTCGCGGCACACGCGCCGGCGGGGATGATATAAGCACAGGGGGCGCATCGCGGATGGCGGTGCGCCCCCTGTGTGCGTATATTGTTGAATTGACAGAATGATAGCGGTAGGGACGTGGCATGCCACGTCCGCATCCGAATGGCGGATAATACATTGATTACCAATGTAATATGTAATGAATCTCACACTTTTAGGCGCGGGAATGCGTCGATGAAGCTGCCTGGGGTGATGTTGTAGATTTTCACGCCGAGGTGGCTGGCATAGCGCGCTATCACGTGATAAGAACGGAATGCCACATAGAAACTTTGCAGAATCTGATGCAGCGGATATTGCATATATTCGGTGTTGACGCGTTGCACCTCTTTGTCGTCTTCTTTATAGAAGTGCGGCTGTATCGACACCACATTGTTGTCGTCGTCCGACAGGGTGCGGGTCCACGAGTGGTCGGCGCCGGCGATGTAGATGGTGCGGTAGCCGCAAGCCAAGGCAATCATGATAGACGGGATGAGCACGTTGCGTGGCCTTGGCATGCCTAGGCGATGCTTAAATGCCCAGTTCTCGAGCCAGTTGGCCCCCTCCACAGGAGTGAGGTTGTATCGGAAGAGACGCAGGCAAGGGTTGCCCGTGATGATGCCAGCCACGTCGGCAGGCAGCGACACGTTGGTGGGCACAAACAGATTCATCGCCCAGTCTACTTGCGAAAGCGCGAGCCATAGCTTCGCCACGTTAGGCTGGTCGGTGGCTTTGAAGAAATGCGGGTCAGCAAGCACATAGTGAGTAGGCTGCAGGGTGGAGAATACTGGCGCGTTGGCGGCAAAGTTCACTGCCAGACGGTGATTGCTCATGATGAAATCGAGCGACTCGCTGATGGTGGTGTTGAGCGACGGACCGTTGCCAAGCACCACCAGCTCCTCATCCTTCCCTGCCGTAACTGCAACCGACGGATGTCGCGACAACAGCGCCACTTTAGCCAAACTCGCCAGCGATTGGGCGAACGCCGACATCCCGGCTGAAATTTTCTCAATCTTACCCATATCAGGAAACGTTTAAAAAGCGTGCGTCTGACAGCTTGGAGTCAGACACACGCTTCATTTTGTTAATAAAAGAAGATGTAAGTCTTATTTTACTTTGCCAGCCAATTCAGCACCAGCTTTGAATTTGATAGCCTTGCGTGCAGGAATTGTGATTTTTTCTTTAGTCGCAGGGTTGATACCCGTTCTTTCTCCCTTTTCTACAACTGCAAAAGTGCCGAAACCGATAAGAGCCACTTTGTCGTCCTTTGCCAATGCTTCTGCGATAGCCTCCAATGTAGCGTCGAGTGCGCCCTTGGCCTGTACTTTTGTCAATTCTGCCTTTTCAGCAATTGCGTTGATTAATTCTGCCTTATTCATAATAATTTATTTAGGTTTATAGTTTTCTCTACAAATGTATACTATTCCACGGAATAAAACAACAAAATAAAAGAAAAATTAAAAAAACATCTTTTTTTTATTAAATTTTCGCCCTAAACGCCCCGATTCAACATAAATCAAGCCATACGAAAATGCATTCTTGTCAATTTCTAACGGCCTTTTGGAGGATAAGGCTACGACGGAAATTTGCATATAATATAAATTTGTCGTGTGATTAGAACCCAAAAGCCCCCCGCGGGGGCAAATTTACAACAAAATTATGTATCAAGGAAAAAGAAAAATCATGCGTCTTGACGAATATAATGAAAGGCGCAAAGAGATAATCGCAACAAAATGCAGAGCGGTCTGGAATGCGTTCACTGAGCTGGAGGGCTTGATAAACAAAACAGCTACAACTTGTCCGACAATATCTGAAGTTCGTAGGCGATGGTCTCGATGGCATCCTTCAGCCGTTTGCGGGCTATGCGAAGTTGAAGTTTGATCTTGGAACCAGCGAATTTGACGACATCGGTCCGCGATACGCCGAATTCTGGGCCCACCATAGTTCGAAGGAGCGTGCTACGGATGCGCTGGTGCTGATTTATGAGAGAGTCTTGGAGCAGCAGAAGAAGATGCTGTAGGATTGCGATTTGTCTTTTGGAGGATAAGGCTATAAACGAGTCAATGAGAAAACCCTGACAAGCTCCCTGCATTCAGTGCGCCCATATCTGCGGTGCCCATACGGACAGACATCGTTAAAAAACAAGGCTTAAACGATTATCTTGCAATCATTTAAGCCTTCAATTGTCGGGGTGACTGGATTCGAACCAGCGACCACACGCCCCCCAGACGTGTACTCTAACCGGACTGAGCTACGCCCCGAATACGGTTGCAAAGGTACGAATTTTCTGAAAAAGTGCAATAGAGTATTGCCGTTTTTTCATTTCTTTCAAGAAAATCCGATGTGTTTGTCAGTTTCTGTGTAAATTTGTGGAAATTTTTCGGAAAACAGTATGGTGAATATCCCTTTTGAAATATTCGACTATGAAATCTACGGCTATGCCGCATTGGCGATTGCCGCTGTAGTGCTGTCGGTTGTCACAATCAGACGCAAGGCGGCGCTGTCGCATTGGGTTGCCGACAACGCTCTCGACGCCGATGCCGACGAGGCTATGCCGCTGCCCGCCCTTTCAGTGATTGTGCTTACCAGCGGTTGCGACGCCGAGCTGCTCGCCTCAAACATCCCGCTGATGATGTCGCAGAATTATCCCGATTTCGAGATTATTGTTGTGAATGCCGATGCTTCCGAGAGTGTCGACGACACGATGACTCTCCTGCAGGTTGAATATCCGCAACTGCGGTCTACGTTTATCCCCGACAGCACAGCCAATGTGTCTAAGCGCAAACTCGGCATAACTCTCGGTGTAAAGGCTGCCAAAAACGACATTGTGGTGGTCACCTCCGCAAAGTGCCGGCCGCAAAGCGACCTGTGGCTGAGATGCATCGGACGTCATTTCGACGACTATACCGACGTGGTTTTGGGCTATTCCCACAACGACCACAGCAACGACCGCGGCCTCGGCCACCGCTACCGCACGGTTGACAACTGCGA